>DATBWD010000101.1:0-14986 GCA_036515015.1 Tepidiformaceae bacterium | reverse complement strand
GGCGGGAAATTGACGGTCGGGAAGCCGCTGTTACGCTTGAGTCGTAGTCACGCAGAGCAGGTCCATGCCTATCCCCACCTTCACGCGGACACAGTTACAGGCGGGCGCCCCGGGGGCGGAGTCCGCCCTGACGATCGGGGTGCTGGATGGTGTCCACCTCGGTCACCAGCACCTGCTGGGGCGGCTGCGGGAGGAGGCGAAGCGGCGGGCACTGTCGCCGGGCGTCGTAACGCTCCACCCGCACCCAATCACGGTGCTCCGACCCGAAATTCGGCCCAGCTACCTGACCTCGCTGGAGGACCGGATCGAACTGATCCGCAGTGCAGGGGCGGAGTGGGTCATCCCGTTGACGTTCACGTCTGAAGTGTCGGAGGTCTCGGCTGAGGAACTGGCCCGCGAATTCTACGAACGGCTGCGCATGCGCCTGATGGTCCTCGGGCCCGATGCGTCTTTTGGACGCGGCGCGCCCAAAGACACGCCCGAACGGATGCGTGCGTTGGGACAGGAGTTGGGCTTCGAGGTCGTCCAGATCGAACCCCTGATGCACGACCACGAGCGCTACAGTTCGACCGCGGTGCGGAACGCGCTGGGGTCCGGCAACATGGAGCGAGTCACCTCGCTGCTGGGGCGCTTCTACGGGCTCAGCGGGCCGGTTGTGCGCGGATTCGAACGCGGACGGACGATCGGCTTTCCGACGGCCAACATCTCGGTGGCGGCAGACCGGGCATTGCCGGCGCTCGGCGTCTACGCGACTTATGCCCAGGTGGGTGGCCGGCGGTTGCAGGGAGCGACGAATATTGGCCGGCGGCCGACGTTCGATGCCGGGCACATCTCGGTCGAGACGTACCTGCTCGACTTCGAAGGAGACCTCTATGGGGAGCGGATGGAACTGGAGGTCGTCCATCGGATCCGGGGCGAAGTCGCGTTCGCAAGCGTCGAGGAATTGACGGCACAGATCCGCGAGGACGTGGACACGGTTAGGAGGCTCCTGGCCCAGGCCGGGTGACGCGAATGACACGACGGATGGCGCCGGTCGACCAACAGATGCGCGTGCTGATGAGCGGCGTCGACTACGGCGACGAGGGCCTGCGGCGGCAGATGGAGGGTGAACTGCGGGCGTTGGTGGAGCAGGACCGGCCGTTGCGGGTCTATCTCGGCATCGACCCGACGGCCACGTCGCTGACGCTCGGGCACACCGTTCCGCTGAGGAAGCTGCGGCAGTTCCAGCAATTCGGGCACCACGCGATCTTTCTGATCGGCGACTACACGGCGCTGATCGGCGACCCGAGCGACAAGAACAAGCTTCGCCCGACGCTGACAAGCGAGGAGATCGCCGCCAACGAGCAGACATACTTCGAGCAGGCCGCAAAGATCCTCGACCAGGAAAAGACTGAGGTCCGGCACAACTCGGAGTGGCTGGGGAAGCTGACGTTCCCGGAGATCATCAGCCTGATGTCGAAGTTCACGGTCGCGGAGATGTTGCGGCGGGACAACTTCCGGAAGCGCTGGGACGACGGCGACGCGGTGTACCTGCACGAGTTCCTCTATGCGCTGATGCAGGGCTATGACGCATTCGCATTGGAATGCGACGTGCAGGTGGGCGGGACGGAGCAACTCTTCAACCTGATGGCCGGGCGCAAGATCCAGGAGGACGCCGGGCAGAAGCCACACGTACCGGTGACGATGCCGATCCTTGTGGGTCTCGATGGCAAGGCGCGGATGTCGAAATCGGCCGGGAACCACATCGGCGTGAACGACAGCCCGGAAGAGCAGTACGGAAAGGCGATGTCGCTGCCGGACGACGTCATCGGCGACTTCTTCACGCTGGCAACGAATGTGGACAGGCAAGAGGTGGCGGCGATTATCGAGGGCCTCAAGGGAGGCAGCCTTGACCCGATGGCCACCAAGAAGCGCCTCGCGCACACGATCGTGACGGAGTTCCACGGCGAGGATGCGGCACGGGCGGCGGAAGAGCACTTCGAGCGGACGGTGCAGCGGAGGGAAACCCCGGACGAGATACCGACCTTCCAGGTCGCAGACGGGCAGGCGCTCATCGACGTGATCCTCGGGGCGAGCCTGGCGCCTTCGAAGCGGGAAGCACGGCGGCTGTTCGAGCAGGGGGCCGTCAGCGTCGATGGGGAAGCCGTCGACGTCGCGACCGTGGCCAGGGCGGGGACCGTCGTGCAGGTGGGTAAGCGCCGCTATGTGAGGTTGGTGTAGGAGCCTGGGCATTGCGGAGCGGAAAGCTTGCCCCGTATCCTTTTGCGGCGATTTACCGCCTGGAAAGGAACATGTATGTCCGACCTTAAGGAGACCTGGAACCGGCACGCTTCGGATGTGATTGCGAACAACCTGGCAGGGCTGATGGGTGACTTCACGCCAGCCGGGATGGCCAAAGCGATGGCGCTGGGCTCCAATCCGCTGAGCGCGACCTCGTTCGAGATCAACGACCTGGGCAACAACGAGGTGGAGATAACCTACGTCGGCAATGCTCGCCGGACCATCTGGAGCAAGTGGGAGCAGGTGGGCGACAAGTGGCAGATTGCCGACCTGGCGGAGCGTCCATGACGCAGGAACCGGGGACGGCACGTGAGGCGGTCGAGCGGAGCGCCCAGGCAGTGCTTGCCGGTAACCTTCCACAGTTGATGGCCGACATCACCCCGGAAGCGCTCTCGCAAATGATGGCGATGGGCGCGACGGCGGGCGGTCTGGCTCCTTCGACGATGCCGAATATCCAGGGCTACGAGATCGATGAGAAGGGCACCGACGGCGACGCCGAGACGTTCCACGTCACGTTCACGTCGTCGATCGGGAAGGCAACGGTGTCGCTGAAGTGGAAGCAGATCCTGGGGCAGTGGAAGATCACAGAGGCCGGGTTGGTCGCGGCTGAACCGGCCCCCGGGGGCGGTACGGCCTAGAGCCGCCGCCTGGTGCGAACCAGGGTTGCCGCTTCACCTGAGACCTGGAGCCACGCTGCGATAGGCCGACCAGGTTCTCGGTGTGTTGCGAGCCGGCACACCACGGGCACGAATCGGGGCTATGCGGGCGTGAAGTCGGCGCTGTAGGATGGAATTCGGGATTTCGACCGAGGTGGCATATGCGCCGGACGTTGATTATCGCAGCTATGTTGTTGCCGTTCCCATTCGCGGCCATTCCGGTCGTGAGTGTTGTTGTGGCGCCGGCGCCGGCGTATGAGCCGGATTTCATCACGGTGGACGCCGCCGCAGATCAGGGGCAGCCGGGCGAGGCGACCAGCTATGAATCCACAGAGGAAGACGTGTCGCTGACTTTCCGAAGCGACGGATATTACAGCGGGTGCCAGGCGACATCAACAAGCCCTATCGAAGGATAGCGGCGCCCGGTTGCTGTGCTAGCATGCGCCCGAGGTACCGCCGGTGCATCACTTACCACAGGGCAGCAGCAGGCAACGGGAGCGCGTCCAAGCCGCTGCCGCACACGGTAGCCGCCTTTCGTCCCGGAGTGTTTTTCCATGACCAGTGCGCGGGTTAAGCGAAGCCGTTCCAAAGAACCGATCTCTGACTACCTCCTGAGCGAACAGCAACTGGAAGAGATGTACTACTACATGTTGCTGGCCCGGCGACTGAATGAGCGCATGCTGTCTCTGAACCGCCAGGGCCGGGCGGCATTCGTGATTGCCGGTGCGGGACACGAGGCGGCGCAGGTTGGCGCCGCGATGGCGCTCAAAAAGGGCACGGACTACCTCGCGCCCTATTACCGGGACCTCGGAATGAATCTGGTGCTGGGCATGACGGCCCGCGAAGCGATGCTGAACCTGCTGGCGAAGCGGGATGACCCGAACAGCTTTGGGCGCCAGATGCCATCGCACTGGGGGAACACCGAGCGAAAGATCGTGACCCAGTCGAGTGTCGTGGCGACGCAATTGCTGCATGCCGCCGGGATTGCCCTCGCCGCGAAGATGCGGCAGGACCCGATAGTGGTGATGACGTGTTGTGGCGAAGGGAGCACCAGCCGGGGCGACTTTCATGAGGCAATGAACTTTTCGGCCATCCACAAACTCCCGGTGGTGTTCTTCATCGAAAACAACGGCTATGCGATCACCGAGCGGACGGACAAGGAGATCCCGTTCGACCACGTGGCCGACCGCGCGCGGGGTTATGGGATACGCGGAGCGGTGGTCGACGGGATGGACTGCATCGCGGTGTACCAGACGGTGAAGCCTGTGCTCCACCAGGCGAGGCGGGGTTCCGGCCCGGCACTTGTCGAAGCGAAGTGCTACCGGTTGTGGCCACATTCGAGCGACGACGACGACCGCCGCTACCGGCCGAGAAAGGAACTGGAGGAGTGGGCGAAACGTGACCCGCTGCTTCTCTTCCGGACGCGGGTCGAAGACGACGGCATCTTCCCGCGGGAAGACCTCGACGAGATTGAAGTGCGGGTAGACGAGGAAGTGGCCGACGCCGTGGAGTGGGCGATGAACCAGCCGGATCCGGCGCCCGAGGATGCTCTCGGGTTCGTGTACAAGGAGTTGTAGCCGTGGCCGAAGTAACCGTCATCGAGGCGATCCGGCGGACGCTCGATGAGGAAATGGGACGGGACGACCGGGTGTTCGTGCTCGGCGAGGACGTCGAGGCGGGAGGCGTGTTCCGCACGACGGAGGGCCTGGCGGCGAAGTATCCCGGGCGGGTCATCGACTCGCCGCTGGCGGAATCGTCGATCATCGGGCTGAGCATTGGCGCGGCGCACTACGGGATGCGCCCTGTGGCGGAGATCCAGTTCGCAGACTTCATCCACGCCGGGTTCGACCAGTTGTGCAGCGAAGCTTCGCGCTGGTGCTACCGGACGAAAGGCGACGCGTACCTGCCGATGGTCGTCCGCACGCCGTGGGGGGGCGGGGTCCACGGAGGGCAGCACCACTCCCAGAGCATCGAGGCGTACTACGCCCACATGCCGGGGATTAAGGTCGTGGCGCCGTCGTTCCCGGCGGACTACCGGTCGCTGCTGAAGGCCGCCATCGCCGACCCGAACCCCGTGCTCTTTCTGGAGCACAAGCGGACGTACCGGCTGATCAAACAGGACATCTCGGCGGATGACGGGGAGACAGTTATCGGGCGCTCGCGGGTGGCCCGCCGTGGCAACGACCTGACGATCTACGCGTACGGTCTGATGATGCACGAGTCGCTGGCAGCGGCCGAGGCGCTGAGCAGCGAGGGGATCGAGTGCACGGTGGTCGACCTGCTCTCGCTCCAGCCGCTGGATGTCGAGACGATCCTCGAATCGGCGAAGGCGACCGGGAAGATTCTCATCGTCCACGAAGACACGCTGACGGGCGGATTCGGCGGCGAACTTGCGGCAATCATCGCCGAGCATGCGTTTGAGTATCTCGACGCGCCGATCCGGCGGGTGGCGGGGCCGGACATCCCTCCGATGCCGTTCCACCACGCGATGGAAGATTTCTTCATGCCGAATCGGGAGAAAATCGCCGCGACAGCACGGGAACTTGCGGCCTACTAGGAGGGCGAGGATGTCGACCGTCACCATGCCGCAGCTGGGCGAGAGCGTGACCGAGGGCACGATCCTCAAGTGGTTCAAGCGGCCCGGCGACTTCGTCGCCCTGGACGAACCGCTCTGTGAGATAGAGACCGAGAAGGTGACGGCGGAACTGCCGTCGCCGTTCGAGGGGACGATGGGCGAGATCCTCGTGGAAGAGGGCGCCGTGGCTCCGATCGGTGCGCCACTCTGCGAAGTCGGCGAGAAGGCGGCGGTCGGCGCTACCGCGGGTGAACAGCAAGCCGCGGCTGAAAAGCCGGAGGGCAGGGGCTGGAGCGGAGGTCCGATGGCCATACCTCCGGATGAGGACATGCCCAGTGGGAATGGGGCGTTGAAGGCAGAGCCCGTTCCCATGCCCGCGCGCCCGGCAAGCCGCATGAGTCCCGAAGACCGCTCGAGGTACTATTCGCCAGCGGTGATGCGACTGGCCGAGGAACATGGGATCGACCTCCAGTCGGTCACGGGCACGGGCATCGGCGGGCGAATCACCCGGAAGGATGTCGAAGCGGCGGTCGCCACCCCAGCCCCGGCGCAGGAAGCAGCCACGGCGGCGCCCACAGTTGCCCCAGAACGCGCACCGGCGGCAGCTCCGGAGCCGGCAGGCACCTATGAGGTGGTACAGCTTTCGGCCACGCGCCGGACCATCGCGGCCAATCTCAAGCGATCGAACCTCGAAGCGCCGCAGGCCTGGACGATGGTCGAGGCCGATGTCACGGGCCTGGTGAACCTGCGGGCGAGAGAGAAGGAGCAATTCGCCCGCGACGAGGGGATCGACCTGACGTTGTTGCCCTATTTCACGGCGGCGGTCTGCGAGGCCTTGCGTGAGTACCCGATGCTGAACGCCCGGTGGGAGGGGGAGGAGTTGCGGCGATACCGGCCGCTGAACATCGGGATAGCGGTGGCGACCGACCACGGCCTCCTGGTGCCCGTCATCCACGAGGCGGGCGACCTGAGCGTAGCGGGCCTCGCGAAGCGCATCTCCGACCTGGCAACGCGAGCACATGCGCGGAAGCTACGAGTCGAGGACATCGAGGGCGGGACGTTCACGGTGAACAACACCGGGTCATTCGGGTCGATCGCGTCGAAGCCGATCGTGAACCACCCCGAGGTGGGAATCGTCTCGATGGAACGCGTGGTCAGGCGGCCTGTGGTACTGGACGGTGACAGCATCGCCATCCGCTCGATGGTGAACGTGTGCCTGAGCTTCGACCACCGGGCGCTGGACGGGTACGAGGCCGGCGGCTTCCTCTCGGCGTTGAAGAAGGCGCTCGAAGCGTACGGGTAGTACTACTTCCAAACGAAGGGTAGTACCGCTTCCCACGTGGTAGTACGATAGGGTTTGTGCAGCGCTCACGGTACTTGACGAGGATGACACGCAAGGGGCAGATCACGGTCCCTGCCGAGGTTCGAGAGGCGCTCGGGCTGAAGGTCGGCGACCGAGTAGCCGTCCGCGTAGACCAGCAGGGCACGACGGCGACGATCGAACCGGCAGATTCCGTGGTAGAGCGCCTCTACGGGGTTCTCTCGCCAAAGAACGCCGGCGGGAAGAATACGGCCGCTCAGGGCGCAGCTGCCCAGGCAGCCCGGGAGCGGGACGAGCGCACGAAGCGTGGTTGACGCCCACTTCGTCGACTCCAACGTCCTCCTGCGATACCTGCTTGGCGATCACCCGCAGCAGTCGGCCGCGGCGCGCGTCCTCATCCAGAGCATCGCCGAGGGGAAGCTGGGAGCATGGACCACCGAACTGGTGATCTCCGAGATGGTTTGCGTCCTCTCGGGGCCGGTGGTCGGACGTGAGCGGCGGGAAATCGCGGAGGCGCTAGCGGACCTCCTGGAGATCCCGGGCCTGCAGCTGGACGGGCGCGAGGTCGTCCGAGCGGCACTCGAGACCTGGGCGGCAGTGAAGGTCGACTGGGCAGACGCCTACCACGCGGCCCTGGTAGTGGCCCGCGGTGAGTCGCGGCTCTACAGCTTCGACCGCGACTTCGACAAGCTCTCGGGCGTCGAGCGAATGGAACCCGGCCAGGAAGCGTGAGGCGCGGCTCTTCAGGCATCAGCCGCGTTTCGGGAGCGCCTCCAGTGCGCGACCGATGACGAGCCGCTGGATCTGGTTGGTGCCTTCGAAAATCTGGAAGATCTTGGCGTCTCGCACCCACTTTTCGACGGGGTGGTCGCGCATGTAGCCCTGCCCGCCGAGGACCTGGACGGCATCGACGGTGACTTTCATGGCCATATCGCTGGCAAAGCACTTGGCCATCGAGCCTTCGGCCTGGAGGTACTGAGCGTTGGCGCCGGCCATCCAGGCGGCGCGCCAGACCATCAGGCGGGCGGAATCCACCGCCATCGCCATGTCGGCGAGCATGAAGCTAATCGCCTGGTTCTTGATGATGGGCCGGCCGAACTGGACTCGTTCCTTCGCATAGTCCAGCGCGTATTCGTAAGCGGCGCGACCGATGCCGAGTGCGTAGGCGCCAACAACCGGCCGGGTGCGTTCGAGGGTCATGAGGGCGCCGAGAGCGCCCGGCCCGCCACCGCTGCCGCCAGAGGCGCCGCTGCCATCGGCACCGAGCTTGTAGGCCGCCGGGATGCGGCAGTCACTGAGGACGACGTTCGAGGTGTGCGAGGCGCGAATGCCCATCTTCTTCCAGACGGTGCCTTCTTCCAGCCCGGGCGTGCCGCGGGGAATGACGTATGCGCCGAGACCGCCCCAGCCTTTGGAACGATCCTCTGTGGCGAAGACCACATGGAGGTCGGCGATGCCGCCGTTCGTGATGAACTGCTTCTCGCCGTTGAGGACGTAGTCGTCTCCGTCGCGGACGGCGGTGGTCTGGATGTTCGCGACGTCGGAGCCGGCATCGGGTTCGGTCAGGCACATCGCGCCGAGGTGGACCTCGTTGGCATCGGAGGCGATTTCCGGCAGCCAGCGAGCGCGCTGTTCGGCCGAACCGGTGGAAGCGATGGCGGCGGCCGCGAGCCCCGAGGAATTGATGGCGAGGGCGATGCCGGCGCAACCCCAGGAAAGTTCTTCGGCGATGATCGACGGTAGGAGCGAGGAACCACCGTCGAGAAGGCCGCCTTCGCGGGAAACACCGAGGCCGATGGCGGCGCCTTTCTTGATTATGTCGTACGGCGTTTCCTCGTTTTCGTCATAGTAGGCGGCGACGGGGCGGATCTCTTTTTTGGCGAACTCATGAGCAACCTGCTGGACCATGCGCTCTTCTTCGGACAGTTCGAAGCCGATCAACGGGACACCTCTGGGGTTAGTGCCTGCATGGTAGCAGCAGGGGGCGGCCGCCACCGTGATCCAGCGCAGGTGGGCGCCAAAACGCCGGACTGTAATGCCCCGAGGGCTGGCTTACAAGTGCCGGATAGTAGACCATAACGCGAGCCGTTGGGTGGCGGGGCACCGCCCCCGCAGGAGCGGCCGGACGACGGTTCGGACGCACGCCCACCGGGTTGGGAATGACTTTCCGTCATGTGTGGTCAACAGCGTGATCTTCACAAATTGAGGCGTCAAATTCTGTGGACATGCTGATTGCGGCGTGGCTATGATAGCGCCGCCCCTGAACCTGACGGGATGTTGATGCTTGAGGTGAGCCAAGTAGATGGACAACTGCATCGCGCAATTCTTGAACTTTTTGGCGGTCGAAAAGAACGCCTCCAACAACACGATCGCCGCGTATCGAAATGACCTGACGCAATTCGAGCGTTATGTCCTTGAGAAGGTAGGCAAGGCGGGGTGGGGTAAAGTCACGGGCGAGCACGTCGTGCAGTTCGTGGCCGAGATGCGTGAGCGGGCATACAAGGAAGCGACTGTGGCCCGCAAGATTGCGGCGGTGAAGTCGTTCTTCGGGTTCCTGGCGGCCGAGGCAATGGTCGAACTGGACCCGACCGAGCAGTTGAAGTCTCCGCAGGTTGGAAAGAGCCTGCCGCGGGCCCTGACCACCCGGGAGGTCGACGAACTTCTCGAACAGCCGTCGCGGCGCAACACGCCGGAAGCACGCCGCGACAAGGCGATGCTCGAACTGCTCTACGCGACCGGGTTGCGGGTGACGGAACTGGTTTCGCTGGACATTTCGGACATCGCGCTCGAGAGCGACCCGATCACCGTCCGGTGCGTGGGCAAGGGGGATCGCGAGCGGATCCTGCCGTTGCACCAGCGGCCGGTAGACGAGTTGCGGCAGTACATCTTCCACGTGCGACCGCGGCTGGTACGGAACAGGCGAGAGACGGCGCTGTTCGTCAACCGCCGTGGTGAGCGTCTGACGCGCCAGGGCTTCTGGCTGATCTTGAAGAACTATGCCAGGGAGGCGAAGCTCGACAAGGCGATTACGCCGCACACGATTCGGCACACCTACGCGACCCACATGCTGTCCGGTGGTATGCCGCTGCGTAATGTCCAGGACGCGCTCGGGCACGCGAGCATCTCGACCACGCAGATTTACACCCACCTGACGGACGACCAGAAGCGAGCACAGTACGACAAGGCGCATCCACGCGCCTGATCGAGCTTCGGACTGATTACGGGGGCCCGGCGACGGGCCCCTGCTGGTTCCCGCGAGTCTCCCTTCCCGCGCCTTCAAGAACCATGGCGTAGACTGCGGTAATGTCCACGGTGAACGAACTGGTCGACGCGCTGTTGGCGCCGGCCAGTGCCGACGTACTCCGCGCCCTTGACGAGGAGGGGACGCTCACGCGTTTCATCCCGGAACTCGAGGATGGGCGCGGGTTCGTCCAGCCGGAGCGGCACTACTACGACGTGCTGGACCACAACCTCGCCGCCGTGGCTGCCGCCGATGCGGTTCTCGGGAGCGGCGAAGACGCGCGAGAGATCCGCGAGGCGCTCGCGTGGGTGGACATCGACGAGTTGCTGGGACGACAGATCGAAGGACTTCCGATGCCGGCGCTCGTCCGGCTGGGATGCCTGGTCCATGACGTGGCGAAGCCGGCGACGGCGGTGCGAGACGAGGGCAGACTCCGCTTCCCCCGCCACGGGCCGCGCGGTGCGGAGTTGATGGCGGAGCGGTTACCGCGGCTCGGGTTTGGGCCGGAAACGACGCGGTTCGTGACGAACATGGTCCGCTACCACCTGCGTCCCCGGGAACTGGTCAAGTCGTGGCCGGCGACGGACCGGGCGGTGCGAAAGTTTGTCGCGGACGTGGATGGGCACGTGCTGCCGTTGCTTTTCGTGAACCTTGCCGACGGGATGGCAACTCGTGGGCCGGGGTATACCCGGGAACACTATCGCCGCCATTGCGGCTTCATCAACTATGTCCTGGCCCGTGCATGGGCGGTGAGCAGCGACGAGGCGCCGACGCCGCTCATCAACGGCGACGACCTGGTTGCGGACCTGGAGCTCGAAAGTGGCACGTTGTTGGGGCGAGTCCTAACATCGGTTCGCCGGTCCCAACTGGCGGGCACGATTTCGAGCCGAGAAGAGGCTTTGGGGCTGGCGCGAACGGTCCTGGCAAACCTCCAGGCCGAGAGCGGATAGCCGGAGAGCCGGGACAGGACAGGCAGGAGACTCCCCTATGGCCGTCATGTGGAGCGTCATCTTCTACACCGTTCTTGCGGTGGCAGCGTTCTACTTCATCCTTCTTCAGCCGGTCCTGAAAAATCAGCGCGAGCAAAAGAAGGCCGTGCAGAGCCTCCAGATTGGCGACGAGATCGTCACGACGGGCGGAATCATCGCTGAAGTGAAGGACGTAGTGACACCGCCGGACGGCCCGACGGAACTGATCCTCGAGATCGCCCCCGGCATTCGCGTCCGGGCGCTGACCGACTCGGTTTCGCGCCGGCTGACGACGCTCGAGCCCGAAGAGCCGAGCAGGGCCGCTAGCGGGCAGGAGGCAACGGAGCCGCGTGCGTAGCCCCACAACCATCGCGCTGTTCATCGCCGTCCTGATCCTCACGACATTTTCGGCTGTGGTGGTGTGGCCGAGCGAGCCGGACCGGTATCTCCCGGGCGACTTCTGGCCGCAGGGCCGGGGGCTCCACGTTGGCGGCTTCGACCGGGACACGATGCGGTTGGGCCTCGACCTGCGAGGTGGAGCATACCTGGTGCTGGAGGCAGTCCCGCCCGAGGACTTTGAGGGCAACCTCGACGACGCCATGGAGGTGGCCAAGGAAGTCATCGAGCGCCGCGTGAACGAATTCGGGGTGAGCGAAGCCGAGGTGCAGACGGCCAGCGGAAACCGGATTTCGGTGGGAGTGCCGGGGCTCGCGCTGTCCGAGGCCGAACGGCTTATCGGGCGCACGGCGCAACTGGAGTTCCGGGTGTACGACGACAACAACCAGCTTGTGCCGGCGACGGGCGTGATCGACGGGCAGCGAGTGGCGATGACAGGCCAGCACCTGAAGAACAACACCTATCCAAGCCGGGCGGGCACGACCTTCGCCGTGAACTTCGAGACGACTGGCACGGGCGCGCGGCTGATGGAACAAATTACATCGCGGGCACTCACGTTCAGCCCGGGAGACCCGCGCCGGCTGCTGCTGATCTATCTCGACAACGAAGAGATTTCGAGCGCAACGGTGCAGGGCGTGATCCGTGACCAGGGGCAGATCACGGGCCAGCCCAGCTTCACCGCCGCTGGTGAGCTTTCGAAGCAGTTAAACGCCGGTGCGCTGCCAATCCCGCTGCGCACGATTCAATCGCGGGAAGTGAGCGCAACACTCGGGGAGGACTCGGTCCTGGACAGCGTGCGGGCGGGCGAGATCGGCCTGATCGCGGTGGCGCTGTTCATGATCCTGTACTACCGGCTCCCGGGGGCGCTGGCGGCGATGGCGCTGATTACCTACACGGCCATAACGCTGATGGTCTTCAAGATCTGGCCGGTGACGATCACGCTCTCGGGCATTGCGGCGTTCGTGCTCTCGGTGGGTATGGCAGTGGACGCGAACATCCTCATCTTCGAGCGGATGAAGGAGGAGTTACGCCGGGGGCGCACGCTCAACAGCGCAATCGACATCGGGTTCCGGCGGGCCTGGAGTTCTATCCGGGACTCGAATGTGGCGACGTTTATCACGACGCTCATCCTCTACTGGTTCGGTGACCAGTTCGGGGCAGCAATCGTGCAGGGCTTCGCGCTCACGCTGGCAGTGGGTGTGGCCATCAGCATGTTCTCGGCGATCACCGTGACGCGGACGTTTCTGAAGATGGTGGTGGGTTCGCCGCTCGCGAAGAAGAGCTGGCTGTTCAATGCAGACGAGTCTCCGCGCTCGGTGGCGGCGAGGGTGGCAGCTTCGCGGACAGAGGGGAACCAGGCGTGATCGACTTCGCCGGAAAACGATGGTGGACGCTGAGCATCTCGCTCGCGTTCTTCCTGCTTTCGGCGGGAGCGCTGGCCCTCTTCGGGCTACGCCCGGGCATCGAGTTTACGTCCGGCTCGAGCTTCACGTTCGAGTTCCAGGAACCGGTGCGGCAGGACGAACTCCGATCAGCGCTACACGACCTGGGGTACGGCGAGGCTCGCGTCCAGGGGGCGGGCACCAACATCTACCTCATCCGGACTCGGGAACTGGAGAACTCCCCGGCGCTCGGGGCGACCGAAGGGCCCGTGCCGCCGGGCGAACTGGACGCCATCCAGGCGTCGCTCGGAGAGCAGTTCGGGCCGATAACACGGAGCGACTTCGCGACCGTCTCGGGGACGGTGTCAACGGAGATCGCGCGGTATGCGACGATAGCCGTGATCGTGGCTGCGCTCGCGATATTGCTCTACATCTCGTTTGCCTTCCGACGGGTGCCAAAGCCATTTCGCTATGGAACGTGCGCGGTCATCGCGCTGGCGCACGACTCGTTCCTCATCCTGGGGTTGTTCGCGATCCTGGGGGAGGTCCGGGGCACCGAGGTGGACACGGCATTCCTGACGGCGCTGCTAACCGTTATCGGCTTTTCGGTGCACGACACGATCGTGGTGTTCGACCGCATCCGGGAGACCGTCTCGCACGACCCGTTTATCCCGTTCGAGGAAGCAGTGAACGCGAGCCTGACCGAGACGCTGGCGCGATCGCTGAACACGTCGTTCACGGTGGTAATCACGATCCTCGCGCTGCTGCTGATGGGCGGGGTGACCATCCGGAACTTCCTGCTGGTCCTGCTCATCGGGATAATTGCCGGCACCTACAGCAGCATCGGGGTGGCGGCGCAAATCCTCGTCGTGTGGGAGAACAACGACATCGGGCGGTTCTTCCGCCGCCGGCGCGGACTGTCGGAAGAGCCGGAACTCGAGCCGGCCTGAACCAAGACCTTTTTCACCCACGGCTTCCGGTTAGCGCAGCACGCGCTCATCGCCGACCCGGCGCGTGATGCGGAGGGCGTCGAGGCGTTCAAGGAACGCCTGGGCGTACTTGCGGCTCGTCCCGAACAAGTCGCGCACCCCGGCCAGCGTGATGGAGCCGTTTGCTTCGATGTGTTCGCGGACGCGCTGCACCATCTCGTCGAAAACCTTGCGGTCGAAGACCACGCCAGCGCCCGTGTCTTCGACCAGTCCCTGCTCGACGAGATAGGTGAGGAGTTCCGGGGGAGGCAGGCCCTCGGTCGGCGGGCTGAAGCGGCCGTCACGGAGGGCGGCCAGAAAGCCGTCGATGGCGTGCTGCTGGGCGCTCGAGACCGTCACACGGTAGCCCGCGGACGCGAGGTAAGCCGAGCGTTCTTCGATTGTCCCGCGCGCGACACCATGCGCCACCAGAGTTGTGAAGACGGCCGGGTCGAGCCGGAGGGCGCTGCGGACGTGCTCGCGGGGGACACCCGAGCGGAGGGCGTTCGCTCCCAGAAACGAAGACAGCACGGCCTCCAGGCGCGCGAGCGTCGCGTCGAGCCAGGCGGTCGCATAGAGCACGCCGGAGGCATCGTGGATTCGACCATCACCGGACGCTTCGGCGATGGCGGCTGTTGCATCCGCGGGTTCGACCCCGAGACGCGCGGGAACATCCTGGGAGGGGATTGGTCCCGAGAGAAGCAGGTCGATTAAACGGTCGGCGGGAGTCCCTTCGAGGAGACGGGCGAGGGCATCGAGCGTCGCCGGGTGGTTGCGCCGGTGGCGGCGGGGATTGACCGCGACGATGAGGCCGCCACCAACCGTCTCGTTCGGTGTGCGGACAATGCAATGGTCGGCGGCGACGACAGCCACCGGGTCCTGGAGCACGACCTGGGCCCAGCATTCCTCGCCGGGCCGGAGTTCGTCGCGGTCGAGGAGGCGCAGCTTGGCCTCGGACTCGGACGTTGCGCTGAGAAACGTGATACCGGCGTCGTGGGCGAGCGGGTGCGTGAGGATCCGGGTCGCGCGCAGGCGGACGTCGACAGCGTGGGCGGGCGTGATGGCACCCGGCGTCGCGACGACCATGCCCCGGCGCACGTCGTCGACGTGGATGCCGCTAAGGTTCACCGCGGCGCGCGTGCCGGGGTCGAGGCGGTCGACCTTCGACCTGTGGCGCTGGAGGCCGCGGACGCGTGCCC
>DATBWD010000100.1:0-6367 GCA_036515015.1 Tepidiformaceae bacterium | reverse complement strand
GCTCGTGACGATGGACCGGGCGATCCTGTCGGTGGACTTTCGCTACGTCGAGCAGGCTGAGCGCGAATCTGCTCCGAGGGGCTTCGAGATCTTCCGGGCAAAGGGCCGGGCGAAAGACCACTTCCCGGAACTGGTGGACTTCTCGGGCCTCAGTGGAAGGCGCATCGGAGTCTCGCAGGCCGACACGAACCTTGGCCTGTGGGTGAAGCTGCAGGAGGCGGTGGAGGAGATGCCACGGGGCGACCGGCCGGAGCTGGTGCCCGGCCCGCCGATGATCGAAGAGTTGCGGCGCGTGAAGGACGCGGAGGAGTTGGAACACCTCCAGAAGGCAATCAACATCGCCGACGCGGCTTTCGAGCGGGTCGAGGCTGCGATCAGCGTTGGCCAGACCGAGTTCGACCTCGCGCTGGCGGTGGAAAGGGCCGTGCAGGAACTCGGCGGGAATGGGATTTCGTTCGAGACGATTGTGGCCTGCGGGCCGTGGGCGGCGATGCCGCATGCGAGTCCCCGGCGCGAACGGCTGGAGGAGCGAGAGACGATCGTGGTGGACATGGGTGCGCGCTACCGGGGGTACTGCAGCGACCTCACGCGGACGTTCAGCCTCGGTGGCGCGACCGAGAAGTTCGAGGAGATCTACGCCATCGTGTTCGAGGCGCAGCAGAACGCGATCGAGCGGGTCGAGGCCGGCATGAGCGGGCGGCAGGCGCACGAACTGGCGGCCTCGGTTATCGAGAAGTACGGCTACGGCGAGCAGTTCGGGCACGGGCTCGGGCATGGGGTTGGGCTGGAGGTGCACGAGAGCCCCTATCTCGGACAGACGTCGGAGGATACCCTCGAAGAGGGGATGGTCTTTACCATCGAACCCGGGATTTATTTGCCCGGGTGGGGTGGCGTCCGGATCGAGGATGTAGTTGTCCTGGAGGAAGGCCGCGCCCGCGTGCTCAGTCACGCGAAGAAACTGATTCCTGCAGGGGTGTGACGATGATTTCGACCGGTGAACTGAAGAAGGGCGCCACGATCGAACTGGACGGCAAGCTGTATTCGATCATGGACTACGCGCATATCAAGATGGGGCGAGGGTCGGCGCAGGTGCGGATCAAGCTCCGGGATGTGCGGAGCGGGAGCATCACCGAGCAGACCTTCCAGGCAGGGACGAAGTTCCCGCGGGCGCGGGTCGAGCGTCGCGAGATGCAGTACCTGTACAACGACGACCAGTTCTACTACTTCATGAACACGGAGACGTTCGAGCAGATACCGGTGAGCGCGGACAAGGTTGGCGACGCGAACAAGTACTTGAAGGAGAACGACGTCTGCGAACTCGTGCTCTACGGGGACGAGGTGATCGGCATCGAATTGCCGCTGACGGTTGAACTGACCGTGGTGGCAACGGACCCAGGGTTCAAGGGCGACACCGCCACTGGCGGCACGAAGCCGGCGACGACGGAGACCGGCCTCGTCGTGAACGTACCGCTGTTCGTGGAAGAGGGGACGCGGATCAAGGTGAACACGGATAGCGGCGCATACATCGAGCGAGTCGGGTAGAGCCATGCAGCCGCTGACCGTCTCGGCGGTCGTGAATTTCCTGCGGGAAGTGCTGGAGAGCAGTGAGATCTTCAGCGACCTGTGGCTGGTGGGGGAAGTTTCGAACTATTCGCGGTCGGCAGCGGGGCACCGGTACTTTTCGATGAAGGACCAGGGCGGCGTCCTGAGGACGGTGCTCTTCCGGGACAACATGCCGGGCATGACCCTCCAGGACGGGGACCGCATCCTGGCCCACGGCCGGATCACCGTCTATCCCCAGCGGGGGGAGTTGCAGTTCGTCTGCGACTTCGTCCGGCCGGAGGGAGTCGGGATCTTGGCGGCGCGTTACGAGGAATTGAAGCAGCGGCTCGACGAGGAGGGACTCTTCGACCCGGCGCGAAAGCGGCCCCTGCCGGTGTTTCCTCGAAAGATCGGCGTGGTGACCTCGCCCACCGGGGCGGCGTTGCAGGACATCCGGAACGTGATGGCGCGCCGCTGGCCGCTGGCGGAACTGGTGGTATCGCCGACGATGGTGCAGGGCGGGCAGGCGGCCCCTCAGATCGTCGGGGCACTGCGCGACCTCTCGCGGGAGCCCGGGCTGGACCTCGTCATCGTGGCACGTGGCGGGGGCAGCATGGAGGACCTCTGGGCGTTCAACGACGAGCGCGTGGCCCGGGCGGTGTTCGGATTCCCGGTGCCGGTAGTCTCGGGGGTCGGGCACGAGACCGACGAGACCATTTGCGACCTGGTGGCCGACCTGCGGGCGCCTACACCGAGCGCAGCGGCCGAGCGGAGCACACCGAGCATCGCCGAACTCCAGCGGGCGCTGGTGGTGGTGGAGCGGGCGATGTCGTCGGCGAACCGGGACGGGCTTGCCGCGGACGCCGCGCGGATCGTTAACGCCCGGGCGCGGATGGCGCGTTGCGCGCCGAACCCGGGAGAGATGGCCCGGGAGGTGGCCCACCTGCTGGGCAAACTCCAGAATGGCATCGAGCGGGGCCGTGCGGCCGACCACGCCAGGCTTGAACATGCCCGGGCGAGAGTGGCCGGGCTGGACCCGCGGGCAACCCTTGCGCGTGGGTTCGCGATCGTCCAGAAGTCCGGCACGAAGAAGGTGGTCACGAGCGTGAAGAAGGTGAAAAGCGGCGAGCGGCTCGATGTGGCGGTGGCGGACGGCGCGTTCTGGGCGGAGGTCAGCTGAGGGTTGGCAGAGAAGACGTTCGAAGAACTCTACGCCGCTCTTGAAGAGAAGGCGCGGAAACTGGAGCAGGGCAACCTCCCGCTCGAGGAGTCGTTGAAGCTGTATGAGGAGGGCGCGGCCCTCGTCCACAAGTTGCGGGAGATCCTCGATGGGGCGGAGTTGCGGGTCCGCGAATTGCAGGGACGGCTCCAGGAGGACGAATCGCAACTGCGAGAAGTAGAAGCGGAATACGGGGCGGACGAACCGGAGTGAGGCCGCTGCGGATCGCGTGGCTGACCACCGGGCGGGGGCCAGGCTCCTTCGGCGCGCTGGAGTACACATTCGAATCGATTGACCAGGGGCTGCCGGTCGAGATAGCGGTGGTCTTCGTGAACCGGGAGCGCGGCGAAGCGGAACCGACCGACAGGCTCATCGCCATGGCCGAGGGCCGGGGGGTCCCGGTGGAGACGCTTTCGTCGGTGGCATTCCGGAAGGAGCGGGGCGGGAAGCTTTCGAAGCCCGGTGAGGCGCTGCAGCCGTGGCGGCTGGAGTACGACGAGGCAGTAGCAAAGCTGGTTGGAAAGCACGCCTTCGACCTCGGCGTGATGTTCGGGTACATGCTGATAGCGACGGAGCCGCTGCACGGGCGGTTCACGTTCATCAACGACCACCCGGCCCTTCCCGACGGCCCGGTGGGCACCTACCAGCAGGTGATCGAGGAGTTGATCCGTGGAGATGCCGGGGAGTCGGGCTGCATGATGAACGTGGTGACCGGCGATGTGGACCGCGGGCCGGTGGTGAGCTACTGCCGGTATCCAATCCGTGATGGGGCGAACGAACGGCTGTGGCAGGATGACCCGGGGGACGACATCCAGGGGAGCCCCCTGTTCGCGGACATCAGGCAGCGTGGGGTCAGGCGTGAGCGCCCGTTCCTCGTCGCGACGCTGCGGGCGGTTGCGGAGGGGAGGTTGCGGGTCCCGCCGGAGGAACCGCTCGACCTGACGGACGAGGTTGAGGAAGCGATCGGCGGGAAAGCCGGCGTCTGAACCTTTCGGTGCTTCGGGGCCGCGGCTGTGCTTATAATGCGGCCAATGACGGACCAGACCTCGCGATGCCCCGACTGTAGCGCCCCTTACGAACTCGACGACAACTACTGCCGCCAGTGCGGGATGTTCCTGGCCGCAGTGCGGCCGCTGCCGGCAGTTGTGCCCCCGCGCGAGACCCGGGCGCTGGAAGCGACGCGGCCGGGACTGCCGGCTCCGGTGACCAGAGTGGCGACAGCCATCGCCGTCGGGACAGCCCTGCAGATCGGGATGGGGATAGCCGGGAAGTTGCTGGCGAACCAGGCCGCCGGCAGGGTCTTGAATGCCCAGGTGAAGCCTCGCGGGAAGCAGAAGCAGCGAGCGGCGCAGGTGCCTGCCCGGCGGGAGGAAGACCCGAACGCCGGTGCATCGGCGGTGAGCGAAACGCTCATCATTCGGCGGGTGTGGATCCGGCGAGACTGATGCCCGCTGGGGCGCTGCCTACGTTGCTTTCGCTGGATCCGCAGGCTCGTTTCGGTGGGCGAACAGCGGTTGATGAAGGGTCCTGGGGCGAGATGCAGTCGGCGCCATCGGGGGGATCTTGTGTTTGTCATCACAATGTGCCCCTGATAGGATCGGGTAGCCGCGAAGTCCTTGGTTTCGCATCAGTGCAGGGGGTGGCATGGCTTACGGCAAGGGCATCGCGAAGGGCATGGGGCTCACGCTGAGGAGCATGTTCAGGCCCGTCGCGACGATCCAGTTCCCGGAAGAGACACGCCCGGTGCCGGTGTATGCGCGGACGAACCTGCTGTGGTTCGAAGAGCGATGCACCGGATGCAGCACCTGTGCGCAGGCCTGCCCCGACGGCTGCATTTTGGTGGCGACGAGCCAGGACGCCGAAGGCCGCCGCAACATCGACCGTTACGAGATTGACTTCCGGATCTGCATGTACTGCGGGCTGTGTACGGAGGCGTGCCCCTACGAGGCGATCCAGCCGGGCGGCCCGATGGACGACGCGGTGTACGAGTTCGATGAGATGTACCGTGACAAGCACGCGCTGACGCGGGTGGCGCAGCAGTTCCTCGAGAAGAACGACAACACGTATCCCAACGGCATGAAGGCGCCGGACCCGAATGCCGACTTCCATCGCCTGTAGAAACCGAGAGCTATGGCAACACTGACCGTCAACGGCCAAACCATCGAGGCGACTGCGGGCGCACCGCTCGTCGAAGTCCTGAAAAACAACGGGTTTTACGTCTCCAGCCTCTGCTACATCGATGGGCTGAAGCCGTATGCGGGATGCCGTTCCTGCCTCGTGGACATCGAGGGGCCGCCGGGGCTGCAGTTGAGTTGCACGGCAGTCGTCCAGGACGGGATGGTGGTCCGGACGGACACCGACGAGGTGACAGAGGCGCGGAAGGCGGTCGTCTCGATCATCCTCGCCAACCACAGCGACCGGTGCCTGACGTGTCACCGGCGGGAGCACTGCCACCCGGGCGACATCTGCCTGCGGGACGACGTGGTGACGCACCGCTGCCTGACGTGTTCGAAGAACTACCGGTGCGAGCTGCAGGCGACCTGCGAGATGGTGGGAATGTCGGGCTACGAGCCATGGGTGGGCGAGGAGCGCTCGTGGTACCAGGTGACGCAGCCGCCGGCGGACCGGGCGAACCCGTTCATGGAATTCGACCCACAGATGTGCATCATTTGCACCCGGTGCCAGCGGGCGTGCGAAGAGAAGCGGCATACCGGGGCGATCACGCTGAGCGGCCGCGGCTGGGACACGCAGATTGCGTTCGGCGCCGGCGGCCCGATCCACGACAGCAACTGCGACTTCAGCGGCGCCTGCATCGACGTTTGCCCGACGGCGGCGTTGATGGAGCACCCGAACAAGTGGGTAGCGAAGCCCGATAGCTGGGCGACCACGACGTGCGACTCGTGCGCGGTGGGCTGCAGCATCCGGCTGGGGTCGAAGGACGGCCGGGGGGTGATTGTCCGGCCCGGAGAGGGCAACGCCTTCAGCGGCGACCAGATCTGCGTCCGGGGGCGCTACCACTACGACTCGCTGAAGCCGAGGGAACGTCTTTCGAAGCACCAGGTGCGGCGCGGCCAGATTTTCGCACCCGCCACGTTCGAGCAGGCCGTCGGCGAGGCGGCAGCGGCACTCAAAGAGGCGGCCTCAAATGGGCGCGTCGGAATCATCGTGGGCGGTACGGCGACGAACGAAGAGGGATGGCTGGCCAACGCGATTGCGCGAGAGGCCTTCGGCGGCGTTGCAGATATGGCGATCGGGCCGGTCGTACGGGCAGCGAAGGCTGCGCTCGAGGCGCGGCTCGGCACGTGGCGGATGGCGACCGACATGGTGCGGCTCCCGAAGGCCAAGGCGATTGTCGTGGTGGCCGACGACCTGGAAGAGAGCCACAACGTGGCAAGCGTCCGGATCAAGGACGCGGTGGTGAACAACGGCGCGAAGCTCGTCGTGATTGGGTCGCTGCGGACGGAACTGGTGGACTTTGCGAGTGCATGGCTGCGGCCAGCCGGCGGCGAAGAAGGCTGGATGGCGGACGAGCTTGCGAACGCCCTTGTGAACGGGAATGGAGAGGGGGACTTCGCGCTGGCGGTGGAGATCCTGAAGAACGCGCCG
>DATBWD010000099.1:0-7155 GCA_036515015.1 Tepidiformaceae bacterium | reverse complement strand
TCCTGGGCGGCGTCTTCGGCGGCCTGGTGACTGCCGAGCAGCCTCAGACACAGCGTGTACACCTGCGACTCGTAACGGTGGACAAGACTGTTGAAGGCGGCAAGATTGCCGTCCTTTGATAGTGAGACAAGTCGCTCGTCGGTGAGTTCGACTTCCGCGCTCATGGGCGGAGATTAGGTCTTTCGCTCGCAAAGGGCGACCGCGGACCCGGCTTTGAGGAGGCACGGTAGCTGATGGCAATGGAACGAGAGGCCTGGCCGGGCGAGAACGAGGAGCCGGGGCCGGCCGAAGGTGAGGAAGATCCCGGGAAGAACTGGTACTTCGACCTCCCCGGGGGGGCGTGGGAGCGGCAGGAAGAAAAGAACCGTGACCTCCGGCAGAGCGTGCTCGAGAACATTGAGGGCGAGAGCCGGCGGCGGACGTTCCCCGGGACGGAGCCGGAGCCCGAGGAGGAGCGCGGCCGCTTCGGCCGGAGGAAGAAGCAGCACGACGCACCGATCCGCGAGACGACTGGCGGCACCTATCAACTCCGGAAGGGCGGCGTGGACGCGGACGCATGGAAGCGGAAGCCGCAGGATGCCCGCGGTTGGGACCAGGACGACGACGACGAAACTGAGGACGAGTGGCGGCGGGAGGCCCGAGGACGAGACGTGCCACCGGCCGGACACCGGGCGGAACAGCCCAGGGATCGACAGCGGCCGGAACATGACGAGGTTGACGGCGCGGACAGCGTGCCGCTTCTGCTCCGGAGGCGGCGCCCGGCCGAACGGGAGGCGCAGCCCGACGGCGGGCGGTGGAGCGATGCATTCGGATCGCAGGGCGGGCCGGACGAGCATGATGGCGCGCTCTCGACGGGGTTTGGATGGGGCGAACCAGGAGCCAGCGCTGAGCAGCGACCCCGGAGGCGACGTATCCTCCCGGATGCGGCGCCGCAGGCTCAGGCCGAAGAAGAGCGTCCCCACCGGGAAGCGCCGCCTGTTCAGGAGAAACCACGGTCGGAGAGGCCACGGGTGGAGCCAGGGGAAGCATGGCAGGAGCCGGAGGAGCCAAAGCACGAACGACGGGACGAGCCCCGGGACGTAGTACCTGCGAGGGAAGAAGAACCGAAGCCGCGCCGAGGCGAGACGTTCAGCGCGACGCCAGACGACAGCGACGAGGCGCCTGCCAGGGAAGTGGCCAGGGAAGAAAAAGAAAAGCCGGAGTCGCGCTGGGAGCAGATGTTCGGTGGGCCGGCAGACGACGGCGGCGTCCTCGAAGGGATGCGGCAGTGGTCGGCACAGAGCCGGGCCAAATCCCGGTCTGCGTGGGGTGGTAGGGAGCGCCCGCGGAGCCTGGATACCAGGGAGCCTCGGGCTCGACTCGGGGACGAAAGCGAAGGCGCCCCGGCCCCGGCGCGTCGATGGTCCGAGAACGACGACAGCAGCCGGCCGGACAGGACGTCGGAGCCCGGGCAGCCACCCACGACACGCTGGGAGGAGCAATTCGGGGTCCCGCCGGAGCCTACCCAGCGGCGCGACCGCAGGATGCTGCCACCCGAGGGACGGGCTGGCGAGGCAGATGGTCCCAGCTTCCCGGAAGTCAGCCCCGATCGGGAGCAGCCGGTCCGGCCCTCACGGGAAGGAAAGTTCGGCACGCCGGAGCGCGTGACGGGCGACGTCGACCGCGGTGAGCGGGGCGGTGTGCGACCAGGACGCGGGTGGGAAGACGAGGATGACCCGCGGCCGTTGGCGAGGCGGGCGCGTGACGAACGCGAGACGCCGGGCGAGTACGAGGTCGCAGAACCACCTCGCTCTGCGCCGGAAGTAGAACAGCAAGGACCACCGGCGACGAAGCAGAACCCGTGGTCTGCCTCCAGGTGGGGGCCAGACGACTATGAAGAGCCGGAGATCGACGAGGATCTCGACCTCTTTCGCCCGGGTGCGGAGAGCCGCGAGGTCGAGCCCCCGGAGAAGGAGCGGAAGGGGCGTGGCCTTGCCCGGATATTCGGGCGCCGCAAGCAGTCCCCCGAGGAGCCGGCCCCGCGGAACGAGCCGCCGCGACGCGATGTCCGTGATGCGTGGGAGGAGCCACGTACTCCGCGCCGGCCTATCTGGGATGAGCGCGACTGGGGATCGATGGAGCAGCGGCGCCGGGATGAGCCGCCGCCCTGGCTGAAGGAAGAAGGAGAGGACGAAGAGGAGCCCGACGCGGCGTTCCTTCAGCAGGAACTCGAACGTTCGCGAAGCCGTCCGCAGCAACCGCTGCAAGAGGACGACTGGCAAGAGCGCGAGGAGCGGTTGGAGCCTCGAGCGCGCGAGGCGGCCCGGGGCAGAGCAGACCCGGGCGACCGGGCAGCCCGGCGCTCCTTTACCGTGCCTGACGAGGCCGACGACGAACCTCGACGCAGAGACGACATGCCCGGAAGATTCGAATCCGCCGAGCGCGAGCCCACTGAGGAGCCACGTTGGGACAACGAGGGGCGCGTGCGAGATCGCCAGCCGTACGAACGAGCGGAATCCCAATGGACCCCTCAACGCTATTCGTACGAAGCGGAGGAAGAGGCTGCCCCGCAGCGGTCCGCGGGCGCCTGGCAACCTGAGCCCGTTGAGTACGTCGAAGAACCACCTCGCCAGGCTGCCCGGTTCGAGGAGAGCGACGACGATGACGACCCGTGGGCCGGGTTCCTCGCGGGCCGAAAGGACTCGCCGCGAACGCAGCCCGAGCGTTATGCTCAGTCAGCGGACCGCGACAACATGACGAGCGGGCCCGAGGAGCCACGGTGGAGCGAATAGACGGTCAGGAGCCGATCGACGGCGAAGAAGAGGACGACCCCTGGGCGGGCCACCCGGCCGGTCTCTGGGGGGATGAACCTGAGGGTGAGCCTCGCCCCGCCGACGGCGAACAGCGAGCGACCACCGCGAGCGAGGCCGGCGAGCCCGAGGTCTTCGAGGCCGAAGCCGAGTCCGAGTCCACCGCCGGACCCGTGTGGAACGAACGGGACAACGAGGAATCCGCTTCCGAGTCCGACCGCGACACGTACGCTCGCGAGCCAGGATACGAACGAGGCGACGTTTCCGAGGAACGGAGTGATCGCTGGCAGCCCGATACCTACGACGATCAACCCGCGCAGCGAGCGGCAATCGAGGCTGACCGGCCGCGACCGTCGGCGCGGACGGGTTCGTGGTTAGCTTCGGACGAGGCGTCTGATGCGGACGACGAGGAGGATGAGGTCTACAGCGGCCCAATCGCGCGGCGCAGCCCCTGGCAGCCAGCGGATAGCTTTGGAGACCGGAAGCCATGGGAGCATGGCGCTGATGGAGAAGCTGAAGGCGGGGACGAGGGCAGGCGGCGGCGGACGCTGCAGCCCGGTCACATGGCGCCTCAGCGGGCTGCGAGGGTTGCCGAGGAAGAACCGGCCGTTGTCACACCGCTGCACATCGAGAAGGGCGAGAGCCGTCACCGGTACCGGACGATCATCCGCGAGGTGGTAGAGACAGGCCTGCTCGCCATCCTCGTGTTCCTGTCGGTGAGGGCGAGCTTTCAGAACTTCAAGGTCGATGGCGCGTCGATGCAACCGACGCTGGAGAACGGTCAGTTCCTGATCGTGAACAAGCTGATTTACTCGGAGATCGACCTTGAGAAGCTTGGGACGTACTTCCCGTTCATCGATGGCGGGGATAGCCCGAAACGGAATGTCTTCCACGGGCCCGAGCGAGGCGACATCGTGGTCCTCCAGGACCCCCGTTCGCCGAAGACCGACCTGATCAAGCGCATCATCGGGTTGCCGGGTGAGACGCTGGAGATCGTGGACGGCAAGGTATTCGTGAACGACTTCCTGCTGGAAGAGCCGTACATCACGAGCGAATGGACCGACACGCGGCCAAAGATCGCGATCCCGGAGGACTACTATTTCGTGATGGGCGACAACCGGGAGAACAGCCTGGACAGTCGCAGCCAGCAGGTGGGGCTCATCCACAAGGATCTGATCATCGGGAAGGCGATGTTCTCGTATTGGCCGAAGAGTAAGTTCGGCCTCACGCCAAACGGTTCCGGAAAGGTTACCGAGGAAGAGCGGCCGATTGTGACCGCCCGGCGAATAGAGGAGTTCGTGCCGGCGGATTAGACGGCTGGGAAGGGCGGCGCTACGCTCCGCCTGTGACGATGAACCTCGAAGAAGAACTGGTTGCCCGCGGAGCGATCCTCCGGGGGCATTTTCAACTGGCGAGCGGCAGGCATGCCGGCACGTACATCGAGAAGTTCCGCATCCTCCAGTGGCCGGACGTCACCGGAGAGTTCTGCGAGCTGATCGCCGGCCGTTTTCGAGGCGAGACAAACCTCGTGGCCGGCCCGACGACCGGTGGCGTCATCCTCAGCTTTGAGACGGCGAGGCGGCTCGGGCTCCGCAGCATCATCGCCGAGCGGAAGGACGAGGGCGAAGGGCGCGAGTTCCGGCGCGGATTCGAAGTCGGGCCCGGCGACAACGTGCTCGTCGTTGACGACGTGCTGACGACGGGTGGAAGCATCCGCGACGTCGTCGCAGCCGTACGGGAGCGGGGGGCAACGGTCGCGGGGGTGGGTGTGCTTATCGACCGTAGCGGTGGCAAGGTGGACTTCGGCGCGCCGTTCTTTGCCTGCCTGACGGTGGACGTGCCATCGTGGGAGCCAGGTGAATGCGCACTGTGCCGCGAGGGCGTGCCGCTGGTGGTCACCTAGAGAAAACTGACACGTTGGGGCCGGGTGGCTGGCGTACAATGAGCCGGTGCGAGAAGTGCGACGAGCAGGCAGTGACCCGGCATTCCTGCTGAAAGCGCTGGGTGAAGCTTCGGGCGAACTCCAGCGATCGCTGTACGGGTTGAAACGCCGGGATCTGCTGAGGCGCGGCGATGGATTCGATGATTGCTGGTGCCTGCTCGGGATTGCCGTCCACATGCGCGACACGGAACGCGGAGTGCTCGATCAACTGGAGACCATCCTCAGGCGGAGGGAGACGCCCATCCGCCATGTGGACCTCGACGCGCTGCCGCTCGAGGTGGACTACCGCGATGCGGACGAAGACGAAGTCCTGGGCGAATTTCAGTACTACCGGCGGCAGACCAGCTACATGCTCTGGGACCTCATGCCGGGCGACTGGGAGTCCGGCGGATTGCACCCCTACCGCGGGCGGTTGACGGTACTCGACATCATCCGCGAGTTGTACCAGCACGACCTCGAACACCTGTGGCAGGTACGGCGGATGCTGGACGCGCTCGCCGGGACGCCGGGGTGATTCCGCCGCTCAGAGTCGTCCCGCCCTCGCCTGCGCAACTGGAAGCGGACAGGGAGGCGCCGTTTCTTGCGTACTTCGGCGGGGAGCCGGACGCGCTGGCTCTTGGGACGAGTGCCTGCGGGCTGGGCATCATTGTCGAGGACGGAGTTTCACGAGTGGCCGGGAGCCGTCAACAACTCGAGAGCCTCGCGGCCGAGCTGGACAGCCGGGGCGCGGGGAGCGGCCGGTACCTTCGCCGCTATTTCGAACCGGTCCTTGCGTGGAAGCTGCGGACGCGGGAATTGGCCCTCGATCGCCCGCGAATCATGGGCATCCTGAACGTGACCGAGGACTCGTTTTCGGGCGACGGCGTCGGCGGAGACCCCTCGCAAGCGATCCGGCAGGCCGACGGGCTGCGCGAGGCAGGGGCGGACATCATCGACATTGGGGCGGAGTCGGCGCGGGCCGACCGGCCGGTGCGGGACGCGAAGGAAGAGGCGGTGACCGTGGCCCGGGTGGTGGAGGCGCTCGTCAACGAGGGACACCTGGTTTCGGTCGACACGTACAAGGTGGAGGTGGCGAGGGCGGGGCTCGATGCCGGGGCGGAGATCGTGAACGACATTAGCGGCCTGACCGCGGGGACCGGGGCGGCCGGGGCAGCGGCGGCAGCAGACGCGGGGTACGTGCTCAACTACAGCCACAGCGTGCCGAAGCGGCGTCCGGAGACTCCGCCCGTCTACCGCGACGTGGTCATCGAGACCGTGGCATGGATGTTCGCGAGAGCGGAGCAACTGCGCGCGTGCGGGTTGCACGACGAGCAGATCGCCATCGACCCCGGAATCGCGTTCGGGAAGAGCCATGACGAGGATCTGCAAGTGCTGCGGCGGATCGGCGAGATGAGGTCGCTCGGGCTGCCCCTGCTGCTCGCGCACTCGCGAAAGAACTTCATCGGGAGCGTAACGGGCCGGGCGCCGGCTGAGCGTGACCTGGAGACGCACATCGTCTCGTCGCTGGCGTTCGCGCAGGGCGTGCGCATTTTCCGGGTGCATGACGTCGCGGGGACGCGACGGGCGCTTGAGATTGCAGCGGCGTTGGGCGCGGCAGAGCGGGGCGAGTACCGGCCAGACTCAGAGAGCTGGCCGTGGAGCGCGAGGGCGTCGGCGAGCCACGTCAGCGGGGCGCCGCCGGACCGGGATGCGCCAAAGGGGCAGCGCTGGTAGCTAACGGGGCGATGGCTTAGGCGGCGTGGCAGTGGGGGCGATGGGAGGCGTGTAGCCGTGGCCATCGATCCACCAGGAGGCGCCGCCTCCCCGGACTCCTTTCGCAAGCGTGCCCTTGATGGCGCCGGTGCGGCTAACGATCCAGAGTTCACCGCCGTCGGCGCGCGGCGGGTAGTACTCGATCAGGATCCATTCGCCATCGGGAGACCACGTGAACGGGAAGGGCGAGGCATTGCGGGGGATGTCGAAGCTGGCAATCGTGGTTACCCTGCCATCCTTCGACACGAGCAGGTTGCCGTCGCTGTCGACGCTGACGGCCTCTCCGTTGACGGAGACGGGCGAAGGCATGACGTAGCCCGGGGCGGTGCCCGGGAGCGTCTCGCGGGTGCGAAGGTCGAGTAGCGTGCCCCGGCCGGCCGGGTCGGCGGTGGACTCCATGAAGGCGATGGTGTGTTCGTCGACCCAGGTCACGCTGAAGACATGGAGCGCGGAACAGTAGCCATCCTCGCGGCTCGCACCCGAGGCTTCGGCGATGACTATGCAGCCGTCGCGGTCCATGAAGACGACGCGGCCGGGGATGGCCGGGTTGGGGTCGCGTTCGAGCGAGGGGGGACTCGGGTTGTAGCGGCCAATGGAGAGCGCGAGGACGGCGACGGCCACGAGCAGCGCGACCGCGCCAATGACCCCGGCCATGAAGAGCCGGTCTCTCAT
>DATBWD010000098.1:0-8322 GCA_036515015.1 Tepidiformaceae bacterium | reverse complement strand
GAGATCGGCCTTGTCAACGACGTCGTCCCGCTGACGAAGCTCGACGAAGTGGTCGACGGCTACCTCCATGACATCCTCCGCTGCGCGCCGCTCTCTGTGCGTTCGACCAAGGAGTCGGCGATGCGCGGGCTCGACATGTCGCTGCCGGAAGCGGGCCGGGCTCACTTCGAATGGGAGGAGCGCCGCCGCAAGAGCGAGGACCAGGTCGAGGGCCCGCGTGCCTTCGCCGAGAAGCGCGCCCCCAACTGGACCGGCCGCTAGCCTCAAACTCGCACGAGGATTTGCCATCAGCGTGACATCGCGTGCATGATTGAGGAGAGCCGCGCAACGCGGCAGCCGAATCCGCTGACGCGGAGCGGGGGACCCAGTCTTGGGGTGAATCCGCCTTGTGCGGACGGGCCACTTCCGCCCGAACCCGTCAGCTTACCCCGCAGGCGTGGAAGCAACCCATTCCCTTGAGGTTCTTTTGCGTCCTTCTGCCACCGCGTCCCTCGGGCGGTTTCCCACCGCTGTAGTCCCCACGTTTGCCGAATTGCGCCGCAACGCCGTCGCCGGCCTCGTCGTCGGCATTGTCGCGCTCCCACTTTCGATTGCGCTGGCGGTGGCCGTTGGTGTCCCGCCGGTGGCCGGCCTCTACACGGCCGTGTTTGGCGGGGCTGTTGCCTCGATCTTCGGTGGTTCGAAGTTCAACATCACGGGCCCGACGGCGGCACTCGTGCCGGTCTTGAGCCACGCGGTCCTGCTCCATGGTCCCGAAGCGCTGCCACTCGTGGGACTGATGGCCGGGCTGCTGCTCCTCTTCATGAGCGCCTTTCGCTTCGGACGGCTCATGCGCTACATGCCCGGCCTTGTCGTCGTTGGCTTCACCGCCGGTATTGCGTTGTCGATAGCGTTTGGCCAGCTCAACAACCTGCTCGCCGTCAACGGGACGGATCCACGCCTCGAACACTTCCACCAGAAGCTGTGGGATACCCTCACCCACCTTGGCACCATCCATCCCACGACGCCGCTTGTTGGGTTGGCCTCGCTGGCGCTGCTGGTCATCTGGATGAAGCTGCCTCGCGCCAACCGCCTGCCGGCGACGCTGGTCACCGTCGTCGCCGTGACGGCGTTCACGTGGGGCCTCGGTATCGACACGCCGACCATCGCCAGCCGCTATGGCGAACTCCCCGGCTCGTTGCCGGCGCCCACGCTCAACTTCGTCAGGTTCGGATTGATGTTCGACCTCATCCCGATAGCCGTCGCCGTGGCGGTCCTCGGGTCGGTGGAGTCTCTCATGAGCGCGACGGTCGCCGATGGCATGGCGTCACTCCCGGTCCGCCACGACGGCGACCGCGAACTTTTCGGGCAGGGACTCGCGAACATCGTCGCCCCGGTCATGGGCGGAATCCCGGCAACTGCGGCCATCGCCCGGACTGCCGCGGGGGTCCGCAGCGGCGCGACATCGCGACTCACCGGCGTCTTCCACGCACTGACTGTTCTCGGCGCCACCCTCGCGCTGGGCGGGCTGGCAGGGCACATCCCGCTTGCCGTCCTTGCCGCGGTATTGCTTGTGGTCGCCTGGAACATCGCCGAGGTGCCTGAAGTGATGAAGCTGCTTAAACGCGCCCCGCGGGAAGACCTCATCGTCCTCGTCTCGACGATGCTCATCACACTCGTCTTCGATCTGACGTACGCGATCGGCTTCGGGATCGTTGCTTCGACGGTCCTGCTTATCCGCAGGCTCGCGAGCACGCCGGCCGCAGCGCAACTCATCCCCGATACCAGCGGCCGCGTTCAACAGGTCTCGCTCGAACTGAGCGAACTGGTCAAGAGCCGGCCGGATGTGGCCTTCTTCACCGCCCAGGGGTTGCTCTCGTTCCACAGCGCAGCGGCATTTGAATACCAGTTGTTGGGCTCGAGCCACAAGCCGCTCATCCTCCGGATGAAGGACGTACGCCACATCGATACGTCAGGCCTGCTGACGCTCGAGGGAATCATCGAACACCGCCAGGCGAACGGGGGACGGATCATCCTCACGGCCATCCGCCCGGATGTGTACCCGGTGCTCGAGCGTTTCGGGATTATCGAAATACTTGGCTCGGATAACGTTTTCGAACACACCCGCGATGCCGTCGCCTCGATTGATGTCGCGGGCGGACACGAGTCCCATCCCATCCCATTCACGCTGCGCGACTCGCCCATGGCCGTTGCCGGCGGCTAGGGCGGGGTTCCAAATGGTAAAAAAGCGATCGAAATGTGCTTGACAAGGCTCCCCCGCGGTGTAAGTTAGTGCTGAGACGAAGTAGGCGAAGACCCCAAGGTGGTTGGCCTACTTCCACTGGAGGAGGTGGAGCAATGCGTAGCAAGCTTCATGCCTTCTACGGAGTCTTTATTGTGCAGATTGACGGTCCGCGATAGGCGGACCAGGCACGGCACAACGTCCAGTCGCTGTCACCTCAAGTCTTACCAGCGGACAGAAGTGCTTCGCACGATGCGAGCGTGTCCGATCGCCTCAAGTAGGCGGCAAAGAGGAAAAAGTTCAGTCGGCTGGACGTACTCGGCACCCGAAGCCGCCCGGCAACGGGTGTTCGGAGTTCAAAGTGAGAACAGGCCCCGAACAGGGGCCTGTTTGCTGTGCGAATCCTCCGCCCGTTAGTCACACAAGTTTTGCAGCTAGAAGTCCCCGTAAGCGACCTGCAGGCAGGTGAGTCCCAGTTCGCGCCACATCTCCACCACCTGGTCGCGGTCGTCGAGCACGAATAACACGTTGTAGCGGCTGCCGATAGCGCGTTCGAAGATCTCGCGCTTGATCAGCGCGTCCTTGCGGAAGTCCTTCGTGGGCCGCAGGTAGAGGTGGTCATAGGGGATGTCGTGGCGGGCGAGCCAGCGCCGCGTGTGCGGGCGGAAGCGGTCCTCACGCCCCGAGAGGAGGACGACCCGTACCCCGGCGGCCGCGTAGGTGCGCACGATGTGGGCGACCGCTTCGTTCAGTTCGTCGAGTTCGCACTTCGCGCTGTCGTATGGCCCGCGGCAGACCAGCAGCGCGAGCGTGCCGTCGAGGTCGCAGACGATGGCGTCCTCTTTGTCCATGGTCTCCAGTCTCGCATTTTGGTTCGCGTGACGACTCCCTTGCTACGCCGCCACAGTCCTGGCCGTTGCTAGTGTACGATAGTCTACCGTACACTGGTCGGACGAGGAGTGTCTCCATGCCCGTACCTCGCCCCGCCCGCCAGGCCTCCCAGGAGGAGCCCGAACGAAAGACCGACCGGCTCGAATTGCGCGTCACGCCGTCGGCGAAAGAGGTCATCCAGCGCGCCGCGGCGGTCAGCGGCCTGACCCCTGGCGACCTCGCCTACGAAGGTGCGCGCAGCGTGCTCGAACAGCACGAGCGCATGCACCTCACGGGCGCCGACCGGGACGCATTCCTCGCCGCCCTCCTCGACCCACCGCAACCGCCGGAACGCCTCGTGGCCGCTCTCCGGCGGCGCCGCACGCTCCTGGACTGAGGTGCCGCTTCGCATCGAGCCGCTGGGGAGTCACGACCGGAAACACTTCTCCTGCGGCCAACCGGATCTCGATGACTGGTTCCGCCGGCGCGCCGGGCAGGACCAGCGACGCAACGTCTCCCGCGTGTTCGTGGCCGTCGATGATGAACTGGGTGTCGTCGGCTTCTACAGCCTGAGCACCTTCAGCTTCGTGTTCGACGACCTGCCGCCGCACCTGAGCCGGCGCCTGCCGCGGTACGAGGCCATACCCGCGGCGCTCATCGGTCGGCTGGCGCGTGATGAGGAGCGTGTCCGCGGTCAAGGGGTCGGCGAACTGCTCCTGGCCGACGCGATCGTGCGGATCCTCTCGGCCGCTCAATCCGTGGCGGTGTTCGCAATAGTCGTCGACGCGAAGGATGAGCGCGCGGCCGCCTTCTACGAAGGCTACGGATTCGAGCGGTTCCCGACGCGTCCCCTGCGGCTGTTTCTGCCTGCCTCGACCGCGGCCGCTGCCCTCGAACGCGCCTGACTACCCCCGCACGGCCATCCCCAGGGCCACCAGCAGCCCGACGACCAGGTGCAGGCGGGCGGTCGACTTCAGGGCGACGTTAAGCGCCCGCCCTTCGGTCCCGCCGAGGACGGCCTGCACGGGCCCGCGCGCAAACGGCACCGCCAGCAGCACGACGAGCACCCACGGGGAGGCCGGCCCGAACAGCCACGCGCCAATCGGCACGAGGATGGCCGCGGTCACCAGAAGGGCGAACCAGGCGCGCGTCGCCTTCCGGCCCATGATGACCGCGAGGGTCGTCTTGCCGGCCGTGCGGTCGGTGTCGATGTCGCGCAGGTTGTTGACGACGAGGATGGCCGTCACGGTGCACCCGACGGCGACCCCGGCGGCCCACGCAAGGCCCGTCAGTTCGTCCGCCTGCACATAGTAGGTCCCGAGCACCGCGACCAGCCCGAAGAAGACGAACGCGAACAGGTCGCCGAGGGCGTGGTAGCCGATGGGCCACGGGCCGCCCGTGTAGACGATGGCCGCGAGGATGCTCGCCAGCCCGACGATGACGATTGGCCACCCACCCACCGTGACGAGGTAGATGCCGGCGAGGAATGCGAGCCCGAACATCAGCCACATCCCGGCGAACACTTCGCGCTGGCTGAGCAGCCCGAGTTGCGTCACTCGCGGCGGGCCGAGTCGCTCCGAGGTGTCGGCGCCGCGCTTGAAGTCGAACACGTCGTTCGCGAAGTTTGCCCCCACCTGGAGGCAGAGTGCGCCAAAGAGCGCGGCCAGTGCCGGCCAGAGGTCGAACGTCTCGTAATGGATGGCGACGCCCGTACCGGCAGCGACCGGCGCCACCGCCGCCGTCAGGGTCGGCAGGCGGACGGCCAGTTTCCACGCGCCGGCCTTGCTCATCCCCGGTGAAGCAGCAGCCGCCGTCATTCGCGTACCGCCGTAATCGCCTGGATCGCGCCAAACATGTGCTGGCGCTTGTCGATATCGCGGAAGCCCGCATCGCGGATCATCGAAAGCAACTCCTCTTCGGGTGGCAGATAGGAAGCCGAAGCCGGCAGATACGCGTAGGCCGATCGGTCGGAAAGCAAGCCGCCGATGAACGGCACCACGCGGTTGAAGTAGAAGCCGTGGCCGGCGCGGATGAGCGCCTGCCGGGGACGGTCGACCTCGAGCAGCCCGATGCGCCCCCCGGGACGCAGTACCCGCGCCAGTTCGGCCATGACCGGCGGTATCGCGGCGAAGTTCCTGAGCGCGAACCCCGACACGGCCACCGTGATGCTTCCGTCGGCCAGGGGCATCCGCAACGCGTCGCCCTGGGCCAGTTGGACCGATTCGAGGTTGCGCCGCTTCGCCCCGAGCAGCATCTCGCGCGCAAAGTCGAGCCCGATGACGTGTTGGGTGTGTTCCAGCGCAATCTCGGAGAAGTCGCCGGTGCCGCACGCCAGGTCCAGCACGACGTCGTCCGCGGTCACGCCCAGGCGGGCCACCAGGCTTCGCCGCCAGCGCTGGTCCATCCGGCCGGTCATCACCCGGTTGACCCGGTCATAGCCGGGGGCGATGCGGTCGAACATCCGCCTGACGGCGACGGCTTTCTCTTCCGGGGCAGGCAGCACGTCGGTCACACCGGAATTGTCGCATCCCCCGGGCTTTAGCGTCGGTGAGCGAAGGGGACAGCCGGTTCAGGCCCGGGAGGCGGCGATCTCGAGCAGGTCGCCGAGCGTCACGCCGGCCAGGATCGGGTGGCGCATCGGCTTGTCTGGCTGGAGTGCATAGGTGTTCCGGCGGCCTGCCTTCGTGATCGTCAGGTAGCCGTCAGCGACGAGGTCTTTGACGATGCGAAAGGTCTGCCGGGGGGTGATTCCGATCGCATCGGAAATCTCGCGAACCGTGCAGTCGCTGTTCCTTGCCAGGAAGATGAGGACCAGACCGTGCTTCGTGATCAGTGTCCAGCGCGGTTCGTGATTCATCGGGAACCCCAGTCTCTATAGCACCGCTGGTTCGCGCAACGAACGCCGGCCGGCGACCCGCCTGGTGCAACAGAAATGAAATCTAAGATGGCCCGAAGAAAATGTCGTTAACTCGCTTGACTTAAAAGTTCGGAGGTGCCAACAATTTCCATCGCTGACAACCTTGTCTCGTTTCCTTCCGGACAGGAGCTGGGGTCAACCAGGAGTGGCCAGCGTGAGCGAACCTGCCGATTCTTCCAGGCTGAAGGGGACTATGGGCGCGCGCGTCTGCGAGTGGATTGGCGTGGAGATTGGCTGCGTCGTCGCGACGGAGGGCAGCTACTTCCAGGTCCAACAGCCCGACGGCACGCGTTTCTGGCTGCACCAGGACTGCATCAACACCCGCAACCACGACGAGGTTCGGCTCATCTTCCCGAAAGCTCAACTCGATCGGTATCGGCTGCCGGAGCCCGGCCCGCCGGACTAGACAACCCTCCCCACGGACACGCCCCCCGACCTTCTCGTCACGGCCGCATGCCGTTGTGATGCCGGATTGCAATGCCAATGTCACGTCCCGGCCTGAAGACGGTTGTCCGCCCTCTACCCGCGGCTCATTAGCCTCGAAAGAGAGAGCCAAACAGGAGGTCTCAAAACATGGACAACACGGAAATTCGCGAGCACATGCCGGTCGTCTGTTCGAACGAAGAGCAGTTCGGGGAGGTCGACCGCGTCGAGGGCGAGGACGCCATCAAGCTCACCCAGGACCAGAGTGGCCAGCACCACTGGATCCCGATGAGCTGGGTCACGAAGGTCGACGACAAAGTCCACATCGACCGCCCCGGCCAGCAGGCCATGCGCGAGTGGATGAGCACTCCGCCGGAGGGCGTCGGCTACTAAAGCGCGGCGTCCCGCACAGTTCACGAAGAGGAGGGCCATCCGGTCCTCCTCTCTTTGCTAGAACGGATCCGCAGAAATCTGCATCCGTGCTATGCTTTTCTGCATGAGGACGACGCTCGACATCGACGACGCGCTCCACCGACGCGCGAAGGAACTCGCCGCCCGCACGGGCCGGTCGTTGACTTCGGTGATCGAGGATGCGCTGCAGGAAGCGTTGAGTCGCGAGGAACGACGGAGCGGCACCCGGGCGCGACTGCCCGTCTTTACGCCGTCAGCCGGGAAACGGGGCACCCTGCCCGGAGTCAACCTCGACGACTCCGAGGCCTTGCGAGACCTGATGGACGGTGCGCCTGCATGAGGACGACGCTCGACATCGACGACGCGCTCCACCGCCGGGCAAAGGAGCTCGCGGCCCGCACAGGCCGCTCCCTGACATCGGTGATCGAGGATTCACTGCGCCAGTCTCTGGCGAACGAAGCGCGCAGGGCGGATGTCCGCTTCACCACTGCCGGCAAGCCTGGGAAAGGGCTCAAGCCCGGCATCGACCTGGACCGCTGGCCCGAATTGCTGGAAGCGATCGAAGGGCCTCGTGCTCGTCCTTGACGTTAACGTCCTGGTCTACGCCTTCCGGGCCGACACGGACGACCACCCCTCCTACCGCAGGTGGCTGGAGTCGACCCTCGCTGGCGACGACCCGGTCGCGCTGGCTCCCGTGGTACTGAGCGGATTCCTCCGGGTGGTTACGCACCCGAGGATCTGGAGGGAGCCATCCCCGATAGAGGAGGCGCTGGAGTACGCGGACGTGCTTCGCCGCGCGCCCGCTGCCGTCGAACTGGCACCATCTGATGCCCACTGGCCGCTTTTCAGCCGGCTCTGCCGTTCGATACACGCCTCGGGCAACGCCATCCCTGACGCCTTCATCGCCGCCCTCGCCATGGACGCTCGCGCGGAGTTGATCACGACCGACGGCGGGTTTGGCCGCTTCCGCGGCCTCCGCTGGCGCCACCCGCTGGGGAGGGAGGAGGGATGAGGGAGGAGGGAGGAGTGGCACTGCGCGCGTGAGCGGGCGACCCGAGCCTTGCCTGTATCCTGTCCCCTGTGACCTGTCACCCGACGGGGCGGCGCGGTTGACACCCGCCGCTAGAATCGACCGCGTGACCGTACTCGACTGGCTGCTCGATTCGGACCCCGCCATCCGCTGGCAGGTGTTGCGCGACCTGGTCCATGCCCCGGCTGAGGTCGTCGCGGCGGAACGCGCGCGGGTGGCCACCGAGGGCTGGGGCGCCAGGCTGCTCGATTTGCAGGGAGAGGACGGGCAGTGGGCGGGGGGCGCCTGCTTCCCGGGAGGGTACTTCGATCAGCCCCACGACGACGATTACCAGCCCTGGACCTCGACGCTGCCAACGCTCCAGTTGCTGCACGATTTCGGAATCGACCCGGACGCTGAGCGCGTTCGCCGGGCGGTGGCCCAGGTCCGAGACGGCTGCCGCTGGGAGCA
>DATBWD010000097.1:0-3602 GCA_036515015.1 Tepidiformaceae bacterium | reverse complement strand
GGCTCCCAGGCAGGCATGCCCTGCCCCTTCACCACCGGCACCCGGTCGATGCCATAGGTACGGGCAACGTGGGCTGTGCCGTTGCCGATGATGCGGCCCAGTGCCGTACCGGCGCGGATCTCTTCGAGAAGGCCCTTCGCGCCTTGCCAGTCGCCCCAGGGGATGACGCCGGCCTCCATGGCGACGCCGATGGCATTGCCGACTTCGATGGTGTCGAGGCCGATGTCGTCGCACATGCGGTCGAGTTCAGCGACGGCGTCGGCGGGCCCGATTTCGCAATTGGAGCCAAGGAGGGCGACGGTCTCGAATTCGAGCGCGGTAGTGACGTGGTTGCCGTGCTGGTCGTTGAAGAGGATGGCGCACTTGATGACGCAGCCGGCCATGCAGGGGAGCATCTTGCCGCCGCGTTCGCGCCCGAGTTCGTCGATGTGTTGGCCGCTGATGGTATCGGCGAGGTTCCAGGTGCCGTGGCGGTGGTTGCGGGTGGGCATGGACTGGACGTTCTCGCGGTTGACGAACTTGATAACGCCGGCTGTGCCGAACTTGTTCAGGTTCTGGGTTCGGGGGTCTTCAAGGACGACCTTGCTGAACTTGACGACCTCTTTCTTGAAGACTTCGGCGTCCTGGCCATTGATGATCTTGGGCGCGCCCGAGTCATCGACGACGATGGCCTTGAGCCCCTTCGAACCCATGACCGCTCCCGGGCCGCCGCGGGCGGCGTGACGAGTGGGACGGCCTTCGGGGTCGGTGACGGCGACGGAGGCGGAGGCGAGGCGGTGTTCCCCGGCGGGGCCGATGGTGGCGGCAGCCCGGGTCATCAGCGCTTCTCCAACCAGTTCGCGGTGGAGGTCGTAGTTGGAGCGGCCGGCGAGGTTGTCAGCCCTGGAGAGCCGGGCGCCGGCGGAGTCGATGTCGAGCCGGTACCAGCCGTCGGTGCTGGCGCCGTCGACGACGATGGCCTTGATGCCGAGACGTGCGAGGCGGTGACCGAGTTGTCCGCCGACGTTGGCTTCCTTGGTGCCGCCGGTGAGGGGGCTCTTGAAGCCGAAGCTCGTGCGCCCGCTGGTGGTGACCGCCGTGCCGCCGAGGAGGCCCGGGGCGATGAAGAGCCTGGCATCGCGGCTGAGCGGATGCACGCGGGGGTCGGTTTCGTCGAGGAGCATCCGGGCGGTGAGCGCGCGACCCCCGAGCAGGTCGTACTTTGCGGGCGCTTCCTGTTCAGTGATAGCGCCCGTGGTCATATCGACGCGGAGGATTCGGCTGAGCTTCATAGGGGTCTCGTTGGTATCTGTGGATTTACGTAACACGCATCCTACATGAAGGGCGCGGTGATGCGCCTCCCGGCGGAACTCGCACAGGGAGGCGGAAGGGGGCCCACGAGGTGACCAATCGGGTCAGGTGAGCGCGGGTTCGGCGATACCTTCGGCGTGGGCGAAGTCGTTGTAGCCGAGGAGCGTGAACCGGCCGGACTTGCTGAATTCGAGCCGCGAGATGGACGTGTTGTCGCAGCGGAACGACCAGGTCGCCTCGATGGGCAGTCGGAGCAGTTCGGCGAGCATCGCCATGATGGCGTTCCCGTGGGAGACGACGAGGACGGTACCGCCGCGGTGTGCTTCGGCCACTCGGCGGACTGCCGCGGCAGTGCGGGCGCGCAGTTCCTGGATGGTTTCGCCACCCGGCGCGCTGTGCACGCGACAGGTGAAAAAGTCTCTGAGGAGGTCCGGACACTCGGCGCCGACTTCACGGCCAGGGCGGGCTTCCCATTCGCCGTAGTGCATTTCGCGCAGGTCGGGATCGGGGACGACGGGGATGTCGCGGCCTTCGAGGGCGTGGCTGGCAGTGAGTGCGGCGCGGGAGAGGTCGCTCGAGTAGGCGGCATCGAGCGGGGTGGACTGGAGGCGGAGGCCGAGGGCACGGGCCTGGGCGATGCCGAGGGGGGTGAGGTCTGTTTCGGAGTGCCCGCAGAAGCGACCTTCGATGTTGCCGTAGGTCTGTCCGTGGCGGACAACAAGTACCTGAGTGCTCATAGGACGACTCTACCGGAGTGTGCGGTTTCATTCCTGTGGCGGGGCGTGGGGTTGCGATTGGGCGACGTTCAGGGTATTGGGGGGAACTTTTTACGGACGTTTTACGTCATGCAACGGGCGCCCGGGGGTTTTTGACGGGTTCTCACCCGTGCCCGTATGAGGAGGCCTTGGTAGGGTTGGCCTACGTTCTCGGCGCGGCCCATTACGGGCTGGAGAGGATCTATGAGCACTACGACGCGAAAAGTTTTCGCCCTGGTCGCCGGCACGATGTTGCTGGTGGCAGCGCTCGGCGCGTCGCTCGGGGTCGTGTTCGCGGGGCCGCGCCAACCTCTTCAAGCGGGATACAACGTGGTCGGGGGGCCGTTCGACCAGAGTGTGACCGCTCAGCACTTCACGAGTTGCCTCGGCACGGCATGGAACGCGGTGTACATCTGGGATGCGGATGCGCAGGAGTGGCGCCACCACTTCAGGGACGTGCCGGAGGCGCTGAACGGGATGGAGGTTGGCGGAATTGAGATCATCCCGCGGCTGGCCGGGGTGGTGTTGATCATGGATGCGCCGGTCGACTCGCCGTTCCTGCCAAATGCACCGGGGGAGGCGTGCCCCGGGTAAGGGTCCGGCGGCGAGCCGTGTGGTTTGAAACCTCCGCCCGAGCGGAGGTTTTCGTTTGGCCGTCGCAGGTTGCCTACAATGGGGACAACACCGGGCTTTACGAGGGGTCGCATGGCTGTCGCCATCCGTTTACGGCAGGAGCATCTCGACGCGATGATCGCGCACGCGCTGGCCGAGGCGCCGATCGAGTGCTGCGGGATGCTGGCGGCCGTGGACGGCGCTATCGCGGCGGTCCACCGGGCGACGAATGTCGAGGCGAGCCCATACCGTTTCCGGATCGACGGGCTGGAGCAAAGGAAGATCGAAGAAGGGATCGACGAGGCGGGAGCCGAGCTCATCGGGTTTTATCACTCGCACACCGGCAGCGAGCCCCGGCCAAGCCCGACGGACATCCGCATGATGAACACGTTTTTCGGACCGCCCTATGTGCACTTCGTCATTGGCGTGGCCGACCGTCAAAACCCGGTGGCCCGGGTCTTCTACATCGAAGACGGGAACGCGACGGAGCAGGAGTACGAGGTCATTCCCTGAGCGAACACGGTGTTACACGAAGTTGGCCACCCATGTGGCCGTTGCGACGCCGCTTCCGGACGGCGCGGCTCGAGGTGCGGGGGCGCACGTTCGAGTGGGGCAGCCGCACGTATGTGATGGGGATCATCAACGTGACGCCCGACTCTTTCAGCGGGGACGGGATCGGGGACGACCCGGGGCGCGCGATCGCACTGGCACGGGAATTCGAGACAGCGGGGGCGGACATCCTCGACCTGGGCGGGGAGTCATCGCGGCCGGGCGCTGAGCCACTGCAGCCGGAGGAGGAGTGGCGCCGGGTGTTGCCGGCGCTCGAGGCTGTGCGGGCGGCGACGGATCTGCCGCTTTCGATCGACACCTATCACTCGGCAGTGGCGGAAGCAGCGTTGCGGGCCGGGGCGGACATCGTGAATGACATCCACGGGCTGCGGGCGG
>DATBWD010000096.1:0-9772 GCA_036515015.1 Tepidiformaceae bacterium | reverse complement strand
CGCCGCCACCATCGCGATGAGACTCATCACCCGGCCGCGAAATGCATCCTCGGTTTGCTGCTGCAGGTAGCTGGCGAACGTGACCTGGATTGTGACGACTCCCATGCCCATCAGGACCATGGCACCAAGGGCCAGGCCGAGATTCGGAGAAACGCCGAGCAGGATACAGGAAACCCCGGTGGTGACAACGGCTGCGGCCCCGATAGGCAGCAACCTGAGGCGTCCGCCCACGGCTATAAGCAGTGCCGCCACCGCGACCGCACCAGCCCCTTCGGCCGTAAGGAGGAGGCCGTACGTTTCCGTGGGCCGGCCGAGTTCTTCGGCCACGAAAGCGACCGTCCCGGCGTTGATGATCGCTCCCATCAGCATGGTGACGCCCACTGACGCAATAATCGCGCCGATATTGCTATGCCGGACGGCGTACGTGATGCCGGCGAGCGACGCGCGGAATGTGCTCTCGGCCATTGCCGCGGCGTCCCTCGCGAGGATCGTCCCCGGTATCGCCGCCACCAGCCATGCCGATGCTGCGAACGTGAGGCTGTCGACGGCAAGTACAACTTCGAACCCGCGAGTACCGATGAGCCAGGCGCCGGCCGCCGGGCCGATAATCATGGACATGCGCGTCCCAAGCCGGAGCGCGCTATTCGCACGCCCGAGGTCACCAGGGTTGGTCAGTGAAGGCAGCAGGGCCTCGCTCGCCGGCCGGTCGAATGCGGAACTGGTCGAAGCGGCGAAGACGGCGATGAAGGCGACCGGGATGGCCGCACCGCCCACCAGCAACGCGCCAAGCACGAGCAGGGCAGCGACCACGAGGTCCGACCAGACCATGATCCGGCGTCGGTCCACCCTGTCTGCGAGGGCGCCTGCGAAAGGAGCCATGAGGATTGCGGGCGCGGCGGCCGTGGCGAGGAGCGCGCTGACCGCGAACGTCGAACTGGTGCGCCGGTACACCTCCACAGAGGCGGCCGTGATCAACACCCAGTCTCCCGCGACCGAGATGCCCTCGGCGCCGACGAGACGCCAGAGCGGCAGGTTCCGCCGGAACTCAGGAAGGCTCACGATACCCCAACCAGGGCCGCCCGAACCCCCGCCTGCTTCCCGCAGCGGCTTCTCGGGTCGCTGTACGCGTTCAACTTCGATGGAGTCTACAACCAGAGGCAGTGGGGGCAACGTTTCGCGGTGGTGGAATCGTTGGGCGAGCCCGCTGCTTCTCGTGAACCCCGCGCTCGGCTAATGTTCCGAGGAGGAGGTTCCCATGCCCGACCGCGTTATCGCGCCACTCCGCGAACTTCGACAGCCCCTTCACGACGGGTTGCGTTACCTCCCGGCCGCCGCAGCGGCCGTAACTTCAGGGGACAAGAAGCAGGCGCTGGCGGCTCTCTCGGATGCTCTCGCCTACCTCCAGGGGACGCTGGTCCCTCTGTGCCGGTCCGAGCAGTTCACGCTCTTTCCCGCCGTGGATGGGGTGCTCGGTTCTGTCGGCGCAACCAACGTCATGCTTGCCCAGCACCAGAGTATCGCGGCCATGGTCGACGACCTCGCGGCAGTGGAAGCGGCCGCTAGGCGCGACGACGACATCGCCCCGTATTCGCGGTACCTCCTGCCGCTGCTCTATGGCCTCTACGCCGGCGTGCGCCTGCACCTCGAATCGGAGGACGACGCCTATCTTTCCCTGCTCGATGAGCACCTCAGCGAATCCCAGGTTGGGGTGATAGTCGACAACCTCACCCGGGTGGCAGCGGGCAACGCTGCTCCGGGCGGCTAACCGGCGCGGTTCACGCTATGCCGGCGATTCGGTCGGCGCAGCGTGGTCGTGGATGTGCGCTTCCTTCCCGTGCTCGCGTTCCTCGTCTTCGCGGCTGTAGTCGTGGCTGTGCGTGATGATGCTGTGGTTGTGCTCGTGGGTGTGCCAGTAGGTGCGGTGGGTCCACTCGCCGACGATGCCGCCGTGATGGTGGGTGACGTGGTAGTGGTCATGCGAGTGTAGCTTCGGCTCGTGCGTGTGCTCGTGTTCCTTCCCCTCGCCCTCGGTCCGTTGATGTACCTGTTGGGTCATCAGTCACCTCCTCAATGAGTCCGGTCTTCGCTTCGTTCGTTCAGCGAACATAACTCGGGGTGGATTAAGGCTACGAATGCAGTCTCTACGGAGCCGTTACAGATCCGTCGCGGCAGCGCCCGGTTGGCGGCTTCACGGGTCGTCGGAATCGAGAATTGCGGGTACCAGTCGCTCCAGGTCGGCGTTTGCGATGGGGCCAAAGAACTGCGCCCGCAGAATGCCTTCCCGATCGATGAAGAAGGTGCTCGGCACTCCGATGACACGGTAGCGGTTGCTGGCCTCGGCGCGTTGGTCGAGCAGCAGAGGAAAGGGCAGATCGTGCGCCATCGAGAATGCCTCCGCTTCGACCCGGCTCTCCCCGACATTGACCCCCAAAATGATGAGCCCCTCATCAGCCAGCTGTTCCTGGAGCTGCGCGAGGATGGGCATCCCTTCGACACATGGTTCGCACCATGTCGCCCAGAACAGCACGATCACGGGATGCCCGCGGAAATCCATGGGGCTGAGTGTGGCCGGGCCGAGGGTCTCAAGAGCGAACGCCGGAGCGGGTCGGCCAACTCCGGAGGCGGCATGCCGCGCGGCTTCTCGCGCCTCTTCGGGCTCGTCTATGCGGGTCGGTGCGGCGTGTTCGATCTCGGCGGCTCGCTCCTGGCAGGCGATGCCGATAAGCACCGTCACGACCGCCACGGCGAGCAGCATGATCTGCGTCGGCCCGCGCCGGCGCCGACTCGCAACCGCCTGGGCCGACGGCGGGATTACCGGATCCTGCGAGTGTTCGTGATCCATCTATCGGGTTTGTAAGCCAGTCCGGGCCATGTCTCTCAGGGTAACGCCGGCCGGCAAAGGCGGTGTGTGCGGCACGCTCTCATGCAAGGAGAGGGGCCGTCCTGACGGACGGCCCCTGAACACTGATATGTCCGTCGACCCTACGGTTTCGACACCACGGCCGAATCCGGGCCGCCATCGTATTGGTAACCGGAGAGGACGACTCCCGTCACCGTAAACGTGGCACTGGAGACGTTGCCGTTGAACTTTCGCGACACCGAGCAGACGCCGTCGGAGCCGGTGGTGCAGGACGAAGTGGCGGTGCTGCCGCCGTTCCATTCCCACGTCCCGGTTACGACAGCGCCGGCCAACGGAGCTCCGCCGCTGGTGACGGTGGCCGTGACGGTTCCTGCCCAGTTCCTGCCGCTGCTGAGCGCTGAAGACCCCTCAAGTTCGGCGCCCATGACCGGCGAGCCGGGGTCGCCGGGATCACCCGGATCCTCGGGCGGGACGGTTCCGCCCGCCGTGGTCTTGGGGTTGAAGATCGCCGTGTTGCCGACGTCGAGCAGCGGTTCCTTGGGGTCGGACGGCCTGTCCTCGGTCCAGTTGTAATTCCCGCTGCTCTTCAACGTCGAGGCGACGTTCACCGCTTCCGTCTTGTTTTGCGGCTTGCTGGCGCTCGTGAGGAGAGCGGCGGCGCCGGCGACGTGCGGCGAAGCCATGCTCGTGCCGCTGTAGGTCGCGTACCCGCCGGGCACGGTCGAAGTGATACACACGCCCGGCGCGATGATATCCACGGTCGAACCGTAGTTGCTGAAGTTCGCCAGTGTGTCGTCGACATCGGACCGGCAGGTGGAGGCTGCGCCGCCACCGGGCTGACCGTTGAAGTCTGCGAGCGCCGAGACCGCGATCACGTCCGGGTGGTTTGCGGGGCTGAACGTGGATGCGTCTTTCGTGCTATTCCCGGCCGCAACGACGTAGACGACCCCCGCCGACACCGAGTTGGAAATTGCGGTGTCCATGGCGGCGCTCGTGCACTCGCAGCCAAGACTCATGTTCGCCACTTCAATCTCGGATGCGTTCGCGGTCACGTAATCGATCCCGGCCACGATCCACGACATGTAGCCGCTGCCGTTCTTGTCGAGCACCTTGACGGCCCACAGCCGGGCGCCCGGCGCGACGCCGACGACGCCGAAGTCGTTGTCCAGGGCGCCAATCGTCCCACCGACGTGGGAACCGTGGCCGTTGTCGTCGTCGCCGCCCGAGCCACAACTCTGCTTGAAGAACGCCCCGCCGGAACAGTTCGTGCTCCTGAAGACGTTCAGGTCTGGGTGGGAAAGCGAGATTCCTGTGTCGATGACCGCGACATCCACGTCGATGCGGACGTCGTCCACGCCGTCAATCCCAATGTTCGGATTGTCGTCGGCGAAGATGCGCTGGATGCCGGTAGGGACTTCGTGCCCACCGGCGATGGTTACCACCTGGTCCTCTTCCACGAGGGCCACGCGCGCATCTGCGCGAAGCGCCGTCGCCTGCGCGGCGGTCAGCTGCGCGGAGAATCCCTTCAGGGCATGCTGGTAGGCAACTTCCGGCACGGCGCCATACCGGGCCGCGATGTCGGCCGGGGACGCACCGTCCTGCAGGACGACGATGTAGCGTGAGGCAGCCGGGCTCGCCCCGGCGCGGACGTCGCCAGTTCCGAACGCGGTGAGGGCGCTCAACAGGGCCAATGCCGCGGCAATGGCAAAAACTTTCACGATGAACCTCCCAGCCGGCAGTCACCGGTGTCACCGGTGGCCGCGCGACCCCTCTCAACTTCGGGACGGGACCAACTGATTGGTCGTGCCCGATGACGCGCGAGTATACACCGTTACGCGAAATTCGCCTACGAGTGAAGCGCTGCTAACCGCGGGACGGGAGTTCGACCTGCACGGTGGCTCGGGTCGAGGGCTCGCCCTCGGCGAGCGTCACCACTTCGAGTTCGACGACGTTCCTGCCGTCCTCCTGCCTCAGGTCGACCACGCGGCCGGCAAGGACAAGCGGATTGCCCGCAACGTCCGGCCGGCGGTAGGCAACCCGGAGGTTACGGACCGTGCCTTCGCTGCCCGCCCAGGCCCCGACGTAGTGGGTGACCCAGGCCAGTTTCAACAACCCCGGCACGAGTGCGCCCGCGATGCCCATTCGCTTGCCTGCCTCGGCATCGGCGAAGGCCGGGTTGGTCGGGTTGTCGCGGCCGAAGAAGTCGAGCGCCATGTCGGCCGTCGGGATGCGTTCGAGCGGCTCAAGCTCATCGTTGACTTTGACGTCCTCGAAGTACCGCTGCATCAGTCGTTGTTCCTCGCCCGCTTCGGATCAAACTGGGTGATCGTGGTCATCACCGCTGCCACATGTTCGCCATCGGAATCGTGGAAGTCGATCGCGGATGTAATGAGGACGCTGTAGCCGTACCGTCCGCCGAGGCGCTCCCGGATGTCGATCACCTGCGAGACTGCGTTGAGAGTCTCGCCGATCCGGAATGGCCGTGTGAACCGCCACTCCTGCTGCGTCAGCAGCCCGCCGGGCAGAATGCCAGGGATGTTCCGTCGTGGCGACCCAAGAGCGGAGATCACATATGGTGGGGCGATCCCCGTGCCGTCAGCGTAGCGAGGGTCGGTATCCCCGAGCAGATCTCGCATCCGGTGCGCGTCGGCTTCCTTGACGGTCACTTGTATTGGCTCGCCCTTCACACCAATCGAGGCGCGATGTTCGTCGGTAATGAGGCTCTGTTCGATTTCTTCCACGCATCACTCTCCCAAAATCGAGGATAGCATCCTCGTCGGGCGCTCGCGCAGCGGCTGCCTGCGGGTCACACGTCGGGTGCTACTACGAATGCCCTACGACCCCGGGGGAACTACTTTGGCATTCCCACGAGGATTTCCCCGTTCTCGATGCGGACGGGGTACGTCTGGATGTCCTCTGCACTCTTGTTCCAGAAGAACATCTTCGACTGGAGGCGGCCAAGGAACGGGTGATCGTGGTTCCACTGGCTCGAGAACGGCTGCTGCACAACCTTCCCGGTCGCCACTTCGAAGCGAGCACCGTGGAAGGGGCAGGTCACGCAGTCTTCCTGGACCGGGTAGGGTTTGATTGGAGAACCGGCGATGCCGGCGAGCGGCAGTCGAGCGTGCGAGCAGAGTCCGTTGAGCGCGTAGACGTCGTCGCCCTGGCGGACGAGGGTGACGCGCTGCGCTCGCAGCCGGACCTCGCGGGCGATGCCGTCCGGGTAATCGCGCAGGAGCCCTGCACGGGCCCACTTCGTCATCGCGGCATGCGGCTTAATCGACCTTGCGGGGATGCGGATCGGAGGGTCGATCCCGAGGAGAGGGCCTACGGTCAGCTGCATCAGCCCGCCCGAAATCAGGCCGAGGATGATGAGCACAATGCCGCCGAGAGTGTTGTCCGAAGCGGTTATCGGGTCGCCCGGGAAGAAAATGAGGATGATGCCGCCGGCGATGAGGCCGATCGAGGCGAGACCCCAGGTGCCGAGGATCGAGATCCCGATGAACGCTAACGCAGGTGACACAGGCTATCCTCCGCACCGGATACTACCGTGCCCCCGGGCGATTACGCAAAGTCTTCACAAACCGCCGCTCCGGGCACCCGAAAGTGGAAGGGAGCGGGGCCCGGTGCCGGGTCCGGCTGCTCAGCCGCCGCCGGCCGGACTCGCGGGGGTGCTCTCCGGCTCCGGCGAAACAGCATTCGAAGCAGACTCCGCCTCGCCAAGACGGCGATAGATGTACGCGTAGACATCGCGGATCGTTGCGGCGATTGGCACAACCAGCAGCACCCCGATGAGTCCGAAGAGCGCACCAGCCATCGTCAGCAGCAGAAGCACCAGTGCGGGGTGCATATGCACCGATTGTCCGTGGACCCGTGGGACCAGCAGATAGTTCTCGGCTGCCTGGAGCCCCAGGTAGAAGAGGGCGACCCACCACCACTTTTCCGGCTCTGTCGCCAGCACCACGATGAACGCGGGCACGAAGCCGATGATCGGGCCGATGATCGGGATCAATTCAGTGAGTCCTGCCGCCACCGCGAGGCCGAGTGGGAAGTCGATCCCCATCAACGACAGGCCGATGAAGGTGAAGAGGAAGATCACGAGCGCCAGGAATAACTGCGCACGCACGTAGGCCCCCAACACCTGGTTCGCAATCCTTACGCACTCCCGCACGTCGGGCCGAATTGACTCTGGGAAAAGGCCGTAGAGCCGCCCGAGTGCCTGGTCCCGGTCTTTCAGCGCATAGAAGACGAAGAACGGCACCGCGATGTAGCCGATGAGCGCCGAAACCGTCGAGAAGACGATGCCAAGGCTTCGACGGGCGGCCGATTCGGCAACGTTCCCAATCTCCGAACTCGCGCTGGAAAGCGCCTCGTTGATCCGGTCCCTGACATCCGGAGGGACGGTCTTGTTGTAGTGCTCAATCCAGTCCTGGATTTGCGCCTGGGCATCATCGGCGAACGTCGGGACATTCTCGATGAGGCGGTCCACGTCGTGGATGATCTCCGGGATTGCCCAGATCCCGACCACAATGAGGAGGCCCAGCGTCCCCCCGTAAATGACCAGGATGGCCAGGCCCCGCGCGTTCTCCGGGTTGGTTTTGTACCAGGGCTGGATGACTGCGAGGCGTTCGACAAGCGGGGCGATGATGTAGGCGATGATTGCGCCGATGACGAACGGGAAGAGCGCGCCGCGCGCCAGGTACAGGACCCAGGCTATGAAGATGAGGGCGCCCACCACCATCAGAACACGGATGGTGCGCGGAGTCAGTGCAATCAAGCGGTCACCCGCCACGGAGTCTGCCAGAATTCTGGGACTGGCCGCACGCCCCGGTCAATTCGAGGTCACGCCCCGGAGTGGTGCTCGCTCAGGCCTTCGAGCAGCACGCGCACGCGCTCCGGGCTGGCGAGCAGCGGGCGCATCTTCGTCTCGAACCCGCGACGCTCCTCCGACGCCTGCCAGCGCTTCCAGTCCATAAGCCCGAACCAGGCGGAGATGACCACTACCGACTGTGAATCCTCGCTGTCCCGGAGTGTCTCTCCGCTAATGTAGCCGGGTTCTTCGAGGCATCGCGCGCGCATGGCACGAAGAATTTCCAGCGCCCGGCGCTCCTGGCCGGGGAGGAACCGTCGTTCGATGATGACTTTGACTGCCATTACGCCTCAGTCCACTTTCGTCAGCTGACGGACCAAGCCCCGCTCGCCGTCGACCAGGTCATTCACAAGCCCTGTAGGGTCGGCGCCATGTCCCAGAGCGGATGGACCGCCACCTCCGCGAAATAGCGGGCCATCGGCAGCGAAGCGATGAGTTGGTCCATTTCTCGGGCGTCGGTGGCGTCATAGATCGCCAACACGCCAATGCCTGTCTCGCGGTAGATCGCCTTGACCTTGCCCTGCTCGTACTGGGCCTTCGTGGCCTTCAGCTGTTCGGCGACAAGCGACTGCCAGTCCTCGGCGGTGACGTCGTGCGGCTGACGGGACACGAGCCGGACAGAAAACAGCATCAGGGACTCCTGGAAGGGGTACCGCCAGTATACGCAACCCGCGGCATGGCGACGAAGTCCGGCTCAACGGACGAAAAGCACCACCGCAACCACGACGCCGTAGGCGACGATCGCCACTCGCAGCCACTTCCTTCCCAGCCTCCTGGCGGCGCCAACGCCCAGGTAACCCCCGGCCAGTGCTCCGGCCGCCATCACCAGCGCCGGCCCCCATTCGACCGGCCCGAACAGCGCGAAATAGACCACGGCGATGGCGTTGATCAATAGCGACAACATGCCCTTGAGCGCGTTCGAATGCTGAATGTCGTCCGGCAGGAGGATGCCAAGGATCGCGAGAGTCAGGATGCCGAGGCCGGCCCCGAAGTAGGCGCCGTACACCGCCAGCAAGAAGATGCCCACATGGAGCGGAAAGGGGATGTGGTCGCCGCCCGCAGAACTCAGGTGATGGGTTGCGGCGAGCCGGGCCAGCGGTTCCTGCACTGCCATGAGCAGGGCTGCGAACAGCACCAGGAACGGCACGACCGCGTCGAAGGCGGACTCGGGTGTCGCGAGGAGGATTGCAGAACCAGCCAGGGCTCCGAGGACGCTCGGCGCGATCAACGACACGACGCGCCGCTTCTGGTACTGAAGTTCGGCCCGGTAGCCGAACGAGCCACTCGCGTAGCCCGGCCAGAGGGCGACCGAGTTCGTGACGTTCGCCACCTTCGCGGGGTAACCCGCCGCGACCAGCGCCGGGAAGCTGATCAGCGACCCGCCGCCGGCGACGGCGTTGATAGCGCCGGCGGCAAATGCGGCGGCCACAAGGATCGCGGCGTCGAATGGTTCCATCTGGCGTGGTCAAGATGGCGCGTCGGGCGGCTACAGGCCAACCCGCTACCATGGGCATGTGCCGCCGTCCCCTGCAATCCTCACGTTCGACCTCGACGGGGTGCTTTGTCGCCCGCCCTTCGGTATCAACCCGGGAAGGGGCCGGGGGAAGGAGCGCGCGGGCGAGGGCACCAGGAACCTACTCTGGCGCACGGAGCGGTGGCGCTACGCCCTGCGGCGGCCGATGCCCGGCGCTCGCGATGGGCTCGCCCTCCTGCAGCAATCGTTCGAATGCCACGTCCTTTCGGCCCGGGCACGCGATGCGGAAGCCCTGACCGCCCGCTGGTTCGAACGCTACTTCGGCTTCGTGCCCGTGATGCACCTGCGCCCTGACTGGCGCGAGCAGCCGGCCCAGTTCAAGGTGCGGATGGTCCAGGAACTCGGCCCGCTCGCCCATTTCGAAGATGACCCCCATACCGCCGAATGGGTTGCCGAATTCCTGCCGGCCGTGTTTCTCGTGGACTGGTGGCGCAACCGCTGGCTCCAGGCGGAGCGGGTCCACCGTATCCACCAGCTGAGCGACGCCCTGCCCACCCTCCACCAACTG
>DATBWD010000095.1:0-4186 GCA_036515015.1 Tepidiformaceae bacterium | reverse complement strand
AGGTCCCGGCCTTCAGCTACCCGCAGATCGATGCAAACCGAGCGCTTGCCACGGTCGAGCGCTTCGAAGAAGCCGCTGAAGCCGTCCGGCTCCCTGAACATGCGCCGCCCGAAATCGCCGCCCTTCGGCTCCTCGACCTTGATGACCTCCGCGCCCATATCAGCCAGCATCACGGTAGCGAACGGCCCCTGCTGGTAGCGGGTGAAATCGAGGATGCGGATGCCTTGAAGTGGTGTGCTCATAGAGGGCAAGTCTACCGTCCCCGGCCATCCACCGGCATCCCACTTCTCCGGCGCGCGCTCCGGGGTCGTTGTCACCAGTCTGACACCTGATCGCCACGTGACGGAGGCTCCATCCACCGGGCGCCCGTCGCTTCGTATCTGGGAGTGTCGTTAGGGGAAGAGTAGCCGAACCTCAAAACCGTTGGGAAATGGGGCAGTAAGCCGCTGTGTTGTAATGCCGCACCTGTCACCGTCGGGCCGCTTAGCAGGGAATTACCAGGGGCAGACGGACAGAATTAGGTCGCGACGGCCCTCACTGACCTGTAACCGAGCTGCAGTTATGCCGATACCACTACTGTATGCCAGAGAATGTCGCGCTCCCCGGCCGCGTCGAGTGGTTCATCGTGTCCGTTTTCGGCCTTGGCTCGGCCGCGTTCACGATGGCGTTCTTCGTCGCCCCGGTCAGCGATCCGCTCGGCCTCGCGATCCTCGTTGCCCTCACCGCACTGAGCGAACTTGGAGTTGAACGCCTCTATCTGGATGGCAGAGTGTCCGTCAGCTTCGTCGGCGTCGTCCTCGCCGCCATATTGTTCGGTCCGCCGGGCGCCGCCGTGGTCGCCGCAACCGTGCCACTTACCGGCTACTATTTCGCCGACCGCTCGGCGCAGAAACTCGCGTTTAACTTCGGCCAGCTCAACCTGGGCGCCTTCGCGGCCTGGCTCACCGCCGCTGGCATCGCGCACCTGTCGTGGTCATCCCACCCGGCCGCGCCCATTGTGGAAGGCACGCTCGTCGCTGCCGCCATCTACCTGGTTTCGAGCGCTGCGGTAACCACGGTGATGTCGCTGAATTCCGGACGAACTCCGGTCGCGGTCTATCGGACGCACTTCGCCTGGCTGTTCCCCTACTACGGCGCCCTGGGCGTCGTCGCCGGCGGCCTGGCGGTCGCCTACGAGCGGCTGGGGATTGCAGGGGTCGCCATCTTCGCGGTACCGGTGCTGCTGAGCCGTTACTCCATCAAGCTGGTGCTCGACAAGACGCGCGACAACGTGCTCCGCCTGGAGCGTTCGAACGAGCAGTTGAAGAGCGCCTACGTTGAGATCCGTGACATGTCGGTGGAACTTCGGGAGGCGTACGAGGGCACACTGGAGTCCCTCGTCGCGGCACTCGACATGCGAGACCAGGAGACGCGCGGCCACTCGTCGAGGGTCGCGACACATTCGCTCGAAATGGCGCGGTTGCTCGGGATCAAGGACGAAGACGAACTGGGGATGGTCTACCGCGGGGCGTTGATGCATGACGTGGGGAAGATTGGCGTGCCGGACGCGATCCTCCTGAAGCCCGCCTCACTGACTGAAGATGAGTGGAAGTACATGCGGAAGCACCCGGCGATGGGCTACCGCATCCTGGCACAGGTGCCCTACCTGCGGCCGGCGGCGCGAATCGTCCTCGCGCACCACGAGCGCTGGGATGGCGACGGCTATCCTCGCCGACTGAAGGGCGAGGACATCCCGCTCGGGGCGCGCATCTTCGCGGTCAGCGACTCGTACGATGCCATTGTTTCCAACCGGCCGTATCGTGAGGGTCGCACGCCCGATGAGGCGCTCGCCGAAATCCTGCGGTGTGCGGGTACACAGTTCGACCCGAAAGTGGTGGAGGCGTTTGAGTCGCTCTTCCCACGCTGGCGCGACGAAGGCGAAGATCCGAGGCCGCTCTACCTTCCATCATGGCAGGAGGCCAGGCCCGCGAAACCAAAAGAGCCGGGCCGCGCCGTATCCTGACCCAGCTTTCCCTGAACACCAAAAAGCCGTCCTGAGTGGACGGCTTCTGGATTTTACCTGGAGACGAGCGAAGCTCAGTCTTCCCCGACTTGTGCTCCCGTTACCACTGGATGCTGAGCATAGGAACCGCCGTGGAAATCATTGCTACAGAAGCCAGCGCCGCAAGGACGAGGAGCGTACGGAGCCTAGTCATAGGCACCTCCCGCTTTTGCCAGTCGTTAAGCCGAGCTGGCCTCTAATTCATACTCCCGGTAGACGGATGGTGTCAAGTAGGTGAATGAACACTTGTGAAACTTTCGTGGGTTGGTTGTCATGGCCGATCGGACGATTCTCGTCGATGGATGCTCAGGCCCAACTCCAATTCCTCGATAACCGTTTCGGCGAGCGCCAGCGTTTCATCGGGTGGCATCCCGCCCCGCCAGGCGTCGTTCGAGACCTCGGCAACGCTGTTGGCGCCGAGGCTGCGCTCCGCTGCGGTCAATTCCTCGGTGACGGCGATCTGGCGCTGGATCAGCCGCTCCCGCCCGATGTCGTGGATCTTCTGCTTGACCGCTCGGCGTGCCTCCACGGGCGAGAGAGCCGGGAGTGATCGCCCCAGGAGCTTCTGAACGTGGGCGGTGACGGGGTCATCCGGGTCGCCGCTCACGAAGTCATCGCCGCCGAGCCACCGGTGAAACGTCTCGCGATTGAGGGAATCGTTGAAGAGGTCGGCCGGCAGGTTGCGCAATTCATGGCGAAGCACCTGCTGGCGCAGCAGGATCGCAAGGAGCCATTCCTCGGCTGATGGTGGCTCGGCCCGCTCGCGCGGCCGCCCTTCCCGCGCGCGCCCTGAGACCAGCTGCAGGCGCTCCTGCACTGCCTGTTCGCTGATCCCGAGGTGCCGTGCCACGCGCTGGATGTACATCGCCCGTTCAACCGGATCGCGCACGGCGATCAGCACCGGCCGGAGGCGGTCGACGATACGGCGCGCCTCAACCGGCGAGTCGGGCCGCTCGTTGCCCATCAGGCGGCGGAGGAGGAACTCGGCGTAGGGGAGGGCCTCACGAATCGAACGCGCCCAGAGCTCCGGGTCTTCCCGGGCCACCTCGTCCGGGTCCTTCCCGGTGGGCAACGGTGCGACCCGCAATTCCAGGTCGGCGGCGGAGGTAAGGCGATCGGCCGACCTCGCGGAACGGGCCATTGCTTCCGGGGAGTCGAGGCTGAGAAAGAGAGCGCCCGCACGTTCAGCCCCGGCAAGGCCGGCGGCATCGGGGTCCATGGCGAGGACGATGCGCTTGGCGTAGCGCCTGAGGAGGGCCGCATGGTTCTCGGTGAGCGATGTGCCCATGGTGGCGACGACGTTCCGGAAACCGGCCTGCCACGGGCCCAGCACGTCCATGTACCCCTCGACCGCCACGACCGTCCCGCTCGCCCGGATCCCCTCCGCGGCCACGTTGAGCCCGTACAGCGTCCGCCCCTTGTCGAACAGGTCCGACTGCGGCGAGTTGAGGTACTTCGGTTCTTCGCCGTGCAGGCCCCGGCCGCCCATGCCCACGAATTGGCCCCGCTCGTCGGCGATGGGGATGATGATGCGGCCACGGAAGCGGTCCCGCGGCCGTCCTCCCGATTCGTTCTCGACGAGCAAGCCGGCGGCGACGGCATCCTGTTCGTCGTAACCACGGGCGGCAAGGTAATCTCGGAGGTTGTCGTAGCCGTCGGGCGCCCAGCCCAGGTGGAACGCGTCGAGCGTCTCCTGCTTGAGGCCCCGCGTTTCGAGGAGGTAGCGCCGGGCCGGCTCGCCTGCTGGTTCTTCGAGGCGCTGGCGGTAGAAGTCGACAGCGACGGAGGTCAATGCCGCCAGGCGCTCGACCCTGCTGCGACGCTGAGCCGCTTCCGCGGACAACTGGACGCCCGCTTCCCGGGCCAGTTCGCGCAGCGCGCCGCGGAAGTCGAGGTTGTCGCGCTTCTGGACGAAGCTGAAGAGGTCCCCGCCCTCGCCGCAGGTGCCGAAGCACCGCCAGGTGCCGCGGTCCGGGAACACGTAGAACGAGGGCGTGCGCTCCGTGTGGAACGGGCAGAGGGCGCGGAAGTTCCGCCCGCTCTTCTGCAGCTGCACGCTCCGGCCGATGTATTCGACGAGGTCGAGCTTTCGCCTGACCTCCTCCACTACGTCCATAGGGGAATGTTAAGCGGACGCGGAGGTTT
>DATBWD010000094.1:0-5688 GCA_036515015.1 Tepidiformaceae bacterium | reverse complement strand
GGTCCGACCAGTGGGAGACCTGGAAGACGCGCGAATCCGCAGCCATGGAAGAACTCCTCCGGCGACTACGGCGCGCAATCCCCGCGAGCGACGACTACACAATCGTCCATGGCGACTATCGGCTCGGGAACTGCATCTTCGATTGCGACGATCCCGGGCGCATCCTCGGCATCCTCGACTGGGAGATGTCGACCCTCGGCGACCCGATCGCCGACCTCGGCTACACGCTCGTGTACTGGGGCGAAGGGGCCGACGCTGAAGCGCGGTTCGAGGCGATGGACCTCTCGAAGGTCACCGCCGCGCCCGGCTTCCTCACCCGCCGTGAACTGGTGGAGGAATACGCGCGCTGCTCCGGGCGCGACGTCAGCAGCGTCGACTTCTTCGAGATGCTGGCCCGGCTCAAGCTCGCCGTCTTCGGGGAACGCGGCTACGCGCGCATCCTCCAGGCGCAGCAGAGCGGCACATCGAGCACTGAACCCATCTCGCGCAGTGAAGGCTGGCGCCGCTGCGACCAGCACGTCGAACTCGCCCTCGCCACCGCCGACGCCTCCGAGGCCCCGCGCCTCCACTCCGCCTGAACCATTGCTGCCACACTCGCGTCCATAGGTGTAGCGACTTCCGTTCATTGAACTGGGGCCGAACGGCCCTGTTCTGAAAGCCGCGAGCAGTTCAGGCTGACTGGGCACACGGCAGCGATGCCGCGCGCATGAGACGGAGGCGCGGAATGACCGGTGGGGCAGCACGCACCTTGAGTGCAGACGTGCTCTTCGCCGTTGATGCACATCAGCGGATCGTCGTTTGGAACAAGGAAGCCAGCCGCGTCCTCGGCTACGATGGTTCAATCGCCCTCGGGCGGCCCTGCTACCAGGTTCTTGCCGGCTGCGATGAAGACGGCCACCGCTTTTGCCGTGAGTCCTGTTCCGTCATCACCAACGCGGTCGACGGCCAGGCCCTGCCCGCCCCCCGGCTGACCGCCAGGACCAGCAGCGGCACGAAGGTCGTGCTCGATGTCAGCACCATCGTCCTCTCCTTCGACGAAGACCTCCACGCCGTCATCCACGTCTGTCGCGTGCCCGGGCCAACCCGTCCCGATACGGTTGCCGAAGATTTTTCGCGCCTCTGCCTCACCGCCAGGGAAGAAGAGGTCCTCCATAACCTCTGCGCGGGGCAGGGGACCGACGACATCGCCGAAGCCCTCGGCATCTCGGTCACCACGGTCCGAAACCACCTTCAGCGGCTGATGAACAAACTCGGCGTCCACACCCGCTCTGAGGCGATCGCGCTCGCGTTCCGCCTGGGACTCGTGCCCTGAACCGAACTCCTCCGTAACAACCGTCGCGAATGATGCAAATGCATCACGACGCTCGTGTGTGATCAGGCTACTAATGCTGTTGAAGTGATCACACCGACCAACGAGATCAGGCCGACGGGTCCGAATGAACTCCTCTGCAGGCGCGAAGTCGCCCTTCGTTTTGGTGTTACCCCTCAGACGGTGAGCCGCTGGGCCAGCCGCGGGATCATCCCCTACGTCCGCACGCTCGGCGGCCAGCGCCGCTACCCGGCCTACGAAGTCGAACGGCTCATGTCGGCTGCCTGGGAGCACGGCCTCCCGGGCATCATGCCTGCTTTTTCCCAGCACACAGATAACTCGAAAGGTGGAGGTGACGGATGACCTCGCTTCTCCAGCGGATACCCCTCGACCTGTCGATGGAACAGTTTCGCATCCCCCACGGCCAGGTCTTCATCATTCCGAGCCGCTGTAAGGGCTGCAAGTTCTGCATCGACTTTTGTCCCCAGGACGTGCTCGCTGAGTCCGCGGACCTGAACGGCAAGGGCTACCACTACGCCGTCGTGGCCGAAGGCAAGGAAGACTCCTGCGTGAACTGCCGCTTCTGCACGCTCGTCTGCCCGGAGTTTGCCATCTACTCCGACGCTATACAGGAAGCCGCATCATGAGCGTCCGCGCAGCAAGCGTCCTCACCGGCAGCCACTTCATGAACGGCGACACGGCCAGCGCCGAAGGCGCGCTCGCGGCCGGTTGCCTCTACTTCGGCGGATACCCCATTACGCCATCCACCGAAATCGCCGAACGCCTCGCCCGCCGCCTCCCCGAAGTCGGCGGCGCCTACGTCCAGATGGAAGACGAATTGGCCAGCATCACCTCCGTTATCGGCGCCTCCTGGGCCGGTGCGCGGTCGATGACGGCCACCTCCGGGCCCGGCTTCAGCCTGATGATGGAGGCCATCGGCCTCGCGGCAATGACGGAGGCGCCCTGCGTCATCGTCAACGTCCAGCGCGGCGGCCCCTCCACTGGCCTCCCGACACTCGTCGCCCAGGCCGACATCATGCAGGCGCGCTGGGGCACCCATGGCGACATCCAGGCCATCGCCCTCGTCCCGTCGTCGTGCCAGGAGATGTTCGACCTCACGGTCCGCGCCTTCAACCTCGCCGACCGCTTCCGCCACCCCGTCATCGTCCTCGCCGACGAAGTCATCGGCCACCTGACCGAACGCGTCGTCATCCCCGAGGCCTCGGAGATCCCGTTCGTCGGCCGCAGGACCCCGGCGCTCCCGCCCGACGAGCACTTCCGCCCCTTCCGGGCGCTGGATGATTCGCTGGTGCCGCCGATGCCGCTCCCGGGCATCGGCTACAAGACGCACGTCACGAGCCTGACACACGACGAACGCGGCTACCCGCAGCCCGACGCCGGCATCCACGACACGCTGGTGCGGCGCATTTCGGACAAGATCACGCGCTTCCAGTCCCAGATCATCGATGTCGAAGAGATAGCGCTCGACGACGCCGAAATCGGCGTTGTCGCCTTCGGCAGCACGGCCCGCACGGCGCGGAGGGCAATCGCCCTCGCCCGCGAACGCGGCGTGCGCGCCGGCATCCTTCGCCTTATCACGGTCTGGCCCTTCCCCGAAGACGCCATCCGCGCGCTCGCCAATCGCGTCGATGCCATCGTTGTCGCCGAAATGAACCTCGGCCAGGCGCGGCGCGAAGTCGAACGCGTTGCCGGCTTGACGCCGGTCATCGGTTCCCACCACGCCGGGGGCGCGCTCCTCCCGGCCGAAACCATCCTCGATTCCATCATGGAGGCGGCACACTATGCCCAGCGAAGTCCTGGCCGACTCGCATCCCGCGGATCTGCTGCTGCGGGCTGACCGGCTACCGCACATCTGGTGCCCCGGCTGTGGCCTCGGCTCCGTCATGGCCTGCTTCACCGATGCCATGCTCGCTTCCCCCGTCCCGGTCGAACAGCACGTCTGTGTGTCGGGTATCGGCTGCACGGGGCGCGTCGCCGGCTACCTCAACATCGACTCGTTCCACACCACGCATGGCCGGGCGATACCCTTCGCCATCGGCCTGAAGGTTGCCGACCCGCGCCTCCAGGTCACGGTCTTCAGTGGCGATGGCGACCTCGCGGCGATTGGAGGGAACCACCTCATCCACGCCGCCCGCAGGAACATCGATATCACCGTCATCTGCGTCAACAACTTCAACTACGGCATGACGGGCGGCCAGGCGGGCCCCACGACGCCGTTCTCGGCGAAGACGACCACGACGCCCCGCGGCAACGCCGAACAGCCCTTCAACCTGCCCCACCTCGTCGCGACTGCCGGAGCCGTCTACGTCTCTCGCTGGACCTCGCTCCACGTTCGCCAGCTTCGCCAGTCGATGGAGGAGGCGCTGAACAAGCGGGGCTTCAGCTTCGTCGAAGTGCTCGCCCCCTGCCCGGTCGGCTTTGGTAAGGGCAACGACCTCGGGGAAGGCCTCGACGAGATGTGGTTCTACCGCCGGCGCAGCATCGTCGACCACGGGGCGAACCTCGAAGACATCGACCTCTCGATGTCCGAAGACGAGCCCATCGTGCTGGGCAACTTCGTCAATCGCGAACGCACGGTCTTCGCCCCGGCGGTCGAAGCGCTCGCACTCCAGGAGGTCCTTAATGGCACGCCGTGAAGTGAGGCTGGCCGGGTTCGGCGGGCAGGGCATCGTCCTCGCCGGCTATATCCTCGGCAAGGCCGCGGCCCTCTATGACGGCAAGGATGCCGTCTTCTCCCAGTCCTACGGCCCCGAGGCCCGCGGCGGCGCCTGTGCCGCCGAAGTCATCATCGACGACGACGCCGTCGACTATCCGGTGCTCACGTGCCCCGACGTTCTCGTCGTCATGTCGCAGGAGGCCGGCGTGAAGTACGCCTCCGACGTCGCCGACGGCACGACGGTCCTCGTCGACACCGACCTCGTGCGCCTCGATACCTCTCGGCCGCTGCTCGATGCACCGTTCACCGGCATCGCCGAGCAACTCGGCCGCAGGATGGTCGCGAACATCGCCATGCTCGGATTCCTCACTGCCGTGACCAACCTCGTCAGCGTCGAGGCGATGGAAGAAGCCATTCGCACCACCGTGCCGGAAAAGACCATCGACCTGAACCTGCGCGCCTTCCGCGCGGGCTACGAATCCAGGGTGGGAGCCGTCGCATGAACGACCAGGTACTAGTCATCGGTGGCGGCATCGCTGGCATCCAGACAGCCCTCGACCTCGCCGACTCGGGCGCGCGCGTCATCCTCGTCGAGCGCTCACCCTCCATCGGCGGCAAGATGGCCGCCCTCGACAAGAACTTCCCCACGCTCGACTGCTCGATCTGTATCGAGGCGCCGAAGCTTTCGGAAGTCGAGCAGCACCCGAACATCGAACTGCTCGCCAACGCCACCGTCACGAAGGTCGAAGGCGCAGCGGGCGCCTTCCAGGTCGAAATCACCCAGAAGGCCCGGTTCGTCAGCAGTGAGTGCACCCGCTGCGGCGACTGTGTCCCGGCTTGCCCCGTGCTCCTCTCGAACGAGTTCGATGTCGGCATGGCCTCTCGTAAGGCGATCTACACGCCCTTCCCGCAGTCGGTGCCCGGCGCCTACGTCATCGACATCGACCGCTGCCTCAACCAGCCGCCGAACTACCTTCCCTGCAACCGCTGCCTCGAGGCCTGCCCGCCGAAGTGCATCGACTACGGGATGCCCCTCGAGACCACGCTCAAGCGCGACGTCGTCTCCATCGTCGCCAGCACCGGCTTCGAACTCATCGACCCGATGCTCGTCACCGAATACGCCTACGGGCGCCACCCCGACGTCCTCACCTCCATGGAGTTCGAACGGCTCCTGACCTCCGTTGGCCCGACCGGCGGCGAAATCATTCGGCCATCGAATGGCCGCCACCCGAAGAACATCCTCTTCGTGCTCTGCGTTGGCTCGCGTGACGAGCGCTTCTACGAGTACTGCTCGCGCTTCTGCTGCATGTACTCCGTGAAGCACGCCTACCAGGCCATCGACCACGGCGTGCCGGAAGCGACCGTCCTCTACATGGACGTCCGCGCCTACGGAAAAGGCTTCGACGGCTTCCTCGACCGCACACGCGGCGAAGGCGCCCGCTTCCTCCGCGGCCGCCCGGCCTCGGTCACGCCAACCGAATCCGGCCTGCGCGTCCGCTACGAGAACACGGACCTCGGCCAGGTGGTCGAAGAAGACTACGAGATGGTCGTCCTCGCGACGGCCGTCCGCCCGCCCGACGGCCTCCCCCAACTGGCCGACACGCTTGGCGTCGAACTCGACCAGGACGGCTTCATCCGCTCTGCCGCCGAGACGGGCGCGCTCATCGCCACCACCCGCCCCGGCATCTTCGCCGCCGGCTGC
>DATBWD010000093.1:0-2580 GCA_036515015.1 Tepidiformaceae bacterium | reverse complement strand
AGGGCTGGAATGGTAGGATGCACGCTGCCGAATCCCGCTAGCCGGGAACGGGGGACCCACTTCGTGGGGTGAATTGCGCAGCAGCGCATAGGCGAATTCCGACGCCGAACCCGTCAGCTAACCCCGTAGGCGTTCGGAGGCAATGGCCTCCAGTAGTTCGACAGCGCGCCGGCTCTGCAAGAACCCGGGCGCCCAACAGGAGGCAATTATGGAGTTCGAACTCTCCCACGAACACCGGAGACAGATCCGGACCGTCACGGTCGTGGCGGAGCCATCGATTGAGAGCGTCGAGCGCGCGGTGACGCGGCTCATGGCCTGGGCGGAGCAGCATGGGGTGATCGTGCGGGGCCGCCCGTTCGCGCGGGTGCACGGCAGGCTTTCACTGGCGGTGCATCTACCGGTGGAGCTACCGGCTGAACCTCAACTGGACAGCGGCATCGTCCTGGGCGGCAGCGCCCCGGGCCTCATCGTGCAGGTGGACGGCGTGCCATTTGGGGGTCTCCAGCGGATAGCGGACATGCTGATCTGCGAGCTGGGCGCCGAGTCGCAAATGGCGGGGCCACCGGAGTTCCACGCCGGGACCGGCGGATGGGAGCACGGGAGCGTGGCGTTGCCGGTGGTCTCGCTGCCGACCGCGCGGGCGCGGCCGCTGGCGGTGATGATGGCGAAACTGCGGCCATCGCTGGTCCGATAGAAGCGTTGCAACGCCTCTGTTACTCCCGCATTCGGAAAGACTGCTTACCGGTTTGGAGAGCGAATGTAGTATTTTGAGCGTGCCGAATCCCGTGGCGATGCCCGGGAACGGGGGAACCAACGAATGGGGTGTATTGCGCAGTTTGCGCATAGGCGACTTCCGACGCCGAACCCGTCAGCTAACCCCGCAGGCATTCGGAGGCTAAGAGGAACCCTCACCGCCTCCCCGACTCTGGCCCGAGCACGAGCGCTAGCGTTCGTGTGCCAAGAAGCATGTTGGAGGAACCCATGACCGTCGCGAGTACGTTGCTGTCGTCGTCAAATCAGACCGGCGACGAGGCAACCGAAACGCTTTTGACCGCGAGGCGAGTGCTGGCGACAGCGCTCTGCCCGCCGCCACCCGACGGCGTCCGAGCCTGGATTGGCGAATACCTTGCGGCGCTGGATGAAGCGGAATCGCTTCTCCGCCGTCACAGCGAAATCTGCGGGTCGGAGGACGGGCCGCTGCTCCACCTGGGGCAGCAACGGCCCCGACTTCAGCCGCAGATCGTGACGCGGCTGGACGAGCACGACACGATGCTCAGCCAGATCGAGTCGCTCCGTTCGCGGGCACTCGACCTGCCCGGCGATGACGCGAAGGCGCTGGCGTCGCTGAGTTACGACACCCTGCTGTGCGAGGGCCGGATGTTCGCGCACCTGAACGGCGTGCTGGACCTCGTGTTCGAGGCGACGCACGTCGACATCGGCGGTGAAGGCGGATAGTTCGAAGACCTGCCGAAGCGTGAGGACGGGGCTGCGATTTGCGGCCCCGTTTCTTTATGGCTGCAGTTCGACGTTGTCGAGCAGGCGCGTCTGGCCGAAGCGGATTACGACCGAGAGGAGGACGGGCCGGTCGATTGCGCCGTCGAGTTCGTCGAGCGTGCGGTCGTCGGCGAGGCTGACGTACTCGATTGCCGCGAGCGGCTCGGCGGCGATTAGCTCTGAGACAAGACTTCGGATCACGGGGGCGCTGCGTTCACCGGCGTCGAAACGGGCGCAGGCCTCGGTCAGGGCATGGTTGATGACCGGGACGGCGGCGCGTTGTTCGGGTGTGAGGTAAACATTGCGGCTGCTCATGGCCAGGCCGTCGGCTTCGCGCACGATGTCGCAGGGGACGATCTCGGAAGGGACGTTGAGGTCTTCGACCATGCGCTGGACGACGCGCAACTGCTGGGCATCCTTCCGTCCGAAGTAGGCGCGGTCCGGTTCGACGGCGTTGAGAAGCTTCAGGACGATCGTCGTGACGCCGCGGAAGTGGCCCGGGCGGGCGGCTCCTTCGAGCCGCTGGGTGACCTGCTCCACATCGACGACGGTCTGGAAGTCCTGGGGGTACATCTCGACGGCGGAGGGGAGGTAGACGGCATCGACGCCGCACTCGCGGAGGAGGGCGAGGTCACGCACCTCATCGCGGGGGTAGCGTTCGAAGTCCTCGCCCGGGCCGAACTGGGTCGGGTTGACGAAGATGCTGACGACCGTACGCCGGTTCTCTTCGACGGCGCGGCGGACGAGGGTGAGGTGACCCTCGTGGAGGTAGCCCATGGTGGGGACGAGGCCGACGGTCCCGCCTTCGGCGCGGCGCCAGGAGCGCATGGCGCGAGGCGTGATGAGGATCTCCATCAGGGCTGACCCGCGAGGCGGGCCGGCAACTCAGGAAACGTGGACGAGTTCGCCGAGCGTTGCCTCGTCCATGTCGAAACTGTGGTCCCTGGTGGGGAAGGCACCTTCCTCGACCTCTTCGATGTATTCGCGGACCGCGCCACGGATGACTTCGCCGAGGGTAGCGTAGCGTTTCGCGTGCTTGAGTGGCCGGCAGTCGTCGTAGATGCCGAGCATGTCGTGGAGGACCTG
>DATBWD010000092.1:0-3514 GCA_036515015.1 Tepidiformaceae bacterium | reverse complement strand
AGGAAATTTCGGTTGCGACGCCGTTCGGGCAACCGAGCGACACCATCCGGCTCGGGACGATCGAGGGACGGCGGGTCGCATTCCTCGCACGGCACGGGCGGAACCATTCGCTGCTGCCTTCGGAACTGCCGCAGCGAGCGCACTTCTGGGCGCTGAAGTCGATCGGCGTGAAGCGGGTGCTCGGGGTGTCGGCCGTGGGAAGCCTGCGCGAGGACTACCGGCCGGGGGACATGGTTGTCCCCGACCAGCTGATCGACCGGACAGCGGGGGTTCGGCCGGCGACGTTCTTCGGGAATGGGGTCGTGGCCCACGTGGCGATGGGAGACCCGTTCTGCGACCGTCTGCGCGGGCAAATTGTCAGGGCCGCACGGGCCCCGGGGGCGACGGCGCACGACGGCGGCTCGTACGTGGTGATTGAAGGGCCTGCCTTCGGGACGCGCGCCGAGAGCGAAGTGTACCGGGGCTGGGGCGCGAGCATTGTGGGCATGACTGCCCTGCCGGAAGCGAAACTCGCCCGCGAGAGCGAACTCTGCTACGCGATCCTCGCCGCGGTCACGGACTACGACGCATGGCATTCGGAGCACGAGGCCGTGGACGCAAAAACGGTCTTCAAGGTTCTGCAGCACAACGTGGAAGCCAGCCGAGAGGCGATCCGAAGGTTGGCGGCGGAATGGGCGGACGCCGACGACTGCCCCTGCCAGGTCGCGCTGGACAGCGGGCTGGTGACGCGCCCCGCAGACATTTCGGCGGCCGCCCGGGAACGGCTCGCGCCGATCCTTGCGCGGCGGTTGGGGGTTGGCAAATGACACTGCTCGTGGCTGGCTGGGTGGCGACCGACCAAATCGAGACACCGTTCGCGAAGGTGAGCGAGTCGCTGGGGGGGTCGGCTACCTGCGCCGCGCTTGCCGGGTCATTGTTCACCGATGTGCGTCTACTGGCCGCCATTGGCGAGGACTTCCCGGCTTCGGAGCGGCGCAAGCTGGAGCGGGAGCGCATCGATCTCGCGGGTCTGACGGTCACGCCGGGCGGGAAGACGAGCCGGTGGGGCGGGCGCTACCACTACGACATGAACACGCGCGACACGCTGTTCACGGAACTGGGTGTCAACGCCGCATGGGAGCCGGAGATACCGGACGGATGGGAGCGTTCGCAGATGGCGTTCCTTGCTGCGGGGGACCCGGCGCTCCAGCGGCGGATCATCGCCGGTCTGAAGAACCCGCGGGCGACGATGGTCGACACCATCAAGTTCTACATCGAGAGCGCGCCCGAGGAACTGCAGGAGACGATGCGGATTGCCGACTTTGTTTCTGTGAACGAAAGCGAAGCGCGCGAGATCGCGAACACGCCGAGCCTCGTCCGGGCGGGGCGAAACTTGCTGGGCGGGCGGACGCGGGGGGTGATCGTAAAGCTCGGCGAGTACGGTGCGGCGTTCATGAGCGAGGACGACTACTTCGTCGCGCCGGGGTACCCGCTCGAAGAGGTGATCGACCCGACGGGGGCGGGCGACGCCTTCGCGGGGGCCTTCCTGGGCTACCTCGACTCGGTGGAATCGATGGACAATGGCACCTTGCGGCGGGGTATCGTGTACGCATCGACCGTGGCTTCGTTCTGCGTGGAAGGGTTCGGCCCAAGCAGGTTGCTGAACCTTACGCGCGATGAAGTAGAGATGCGCTATGTTGCGTTCAGGGCGCTAACGCACTTCGAAACGGGGATCTAGGTGGCGGAACGAAATCTGCGCTGGCATGGAGCGGCCACCCGACGGCTGGACTATGTCGTGCAGTCGCTCCACGAGCCTGCGCGCATCCGGGAGCTGTTGCGGCCGCGCATCGAATACACCGCCTATGCGCTCGGCCAGTTGCAGCCAGGGCTGTTCGAGCGGACGAAGTGGTTCTGGGCGCGAGGGGACACGGGGATGGGGCTGGTGCTCCACAGCCGGGGCGGGCTCGGGGATGCGACGTTCGTCATGGGGGACCCGGACGCGGTGGGGGCCATTCTTTCGATTCACCCGGGGACGCCGCAGACCTACGCAACGCTGCAACCGCAACACCTCGAGGCCATGAAGCAGGTGTACCGGTTCGCGAGCCAGCAGCCCATGATCCGGATGAGCGTGACCCGTGATCGATTTCGGCAGGCATGGACGATTGGCGTGGTGCCGCTCACGGGCATCGACATCCGGCGCGTCAACGCGCTCTACGGGGCCGAAGGGGGCCCGAGCTATTACGTGCCCGAACACATCGACAACGGGATGTACCGGGGTGTGGTTGTGGATGGGCGGCTGGTTGCCGTGGCCGGGACGCACGTGGTCTCGCGGCAGGAAGGCGTGGCAGTGGTGGGCAATGTGTTCACGCACCCGGCCTACCGGGGGCGAGGTTATGCGACAGCAGCGACGGGTGCGGTCACCGAGTCGCTCCTTCAGTACTGCGACCATGTCGTGCTGACGGTGGATCCCAACAACCGGCCGGCGGTGGCGGCCTACGAAAAGCTGGGGTACGTGGAGGCATGCCAGTTGATGGAGGCGAGCGCCGCGCGGCGGGACCCGGCCGGAGTGGTGGCGGGCATGCGCCGGATCCGGGCGGCAATTCGCGGGCGGAAGTATGATGGTTCTTTCGTCTCGCTGCGACACTGACGCCGGGACGACCAACAACATCACATGAGGCGAGCCCCGGAGCCACCGGCCGTAGCGGCGGGTGAACGAGGCCGAGATGAAAGGGCCATGACGCAAACAACGATCCCGAACGACATCGCAGACATCAGGCTGGCGGCGGAAGGCATCCGCCGCATCGAGTGGGCGGCGAGAGAGATGCCGGTGCTCCGGAGTATCCGCGAGCGGTTCGAGCGGGAGAAGCCACTACAGGGCATCCGCATGGCGGCATGCCTCCATGTGACGACGGAAACGGCGAATCTCGCCATCACCCTGCGAGACGGGGGTGCGGACCTTCGCGTGTGTGCGAGCAACCCGCTTTCGACGCAGGACGATGTGGCGGCGGCGCTGGTGAGCGAATACGGGATCCCGGTGTTCGCGATCTGCGGCGAGGACAACGAGACCTACTACAAGCACATCCACCAGGCGCTGGAACACAGTCCGCAACTAACCATGGATGACGGGGCAGATGTCGTGGCGGTGCTGCACAAGGACCGGCGCGACCTGCTCGCAGGGGTGGTTGGCGGGACGGAAGAGACCACGACGGGCGTCATCCGGCTGCGGGCGATGGCACAGGACGGCGCGCTTGGCTACCCGATTGTGGCCATCAACGAGTCGGACACGAAGCACCTGTTCGACAACCGTTACGGCACGGGGCAGTCGACCATCGACGGGATCATCCGGGCGACGAACGTGCTGCTGGCGGGGAAGAACTTCGTGGTCGCCGGGTACGGGTGGTGCGGCCGCGGGGTGGCGAACCGGGCCCGGGGCATGGGCGCGCACGTTATCGTGACGGAAGTGGACCCGGTGAAAGCGCTGGAAGCGATAATGGATGGCTTCCGGGTGATGCCGATGGCCGAAGCGGCGGTAATC
>DATBWD010000091.1:0-6824 GCA_036515015.1 Tepidiformaceae bacterium | reverse complement strand
AAGGACGGGGAGTACCGGGTGGGGCTGACCCCGGAGGGGGTGTTCGCGCTCCGGTCGCACGGTCACGAAGTGGTGGTGGAAGCGGGGTCGGGCGAGGGGTCGGGGCACAGAGACGCGGCCTATTCGGCTTCCGGGGGGATCATTGCCCCCTCTGCGGAGGAGGTGTGGGGCAGCTGCGACCTCGTGGTGAAGGTGAAGGAACCGGTGCCGAGCGAGTACGCGTTCCTGCGGGAGGGCTGCGTGCTCTTCACCTATCTGCACCTCGCGGCTGAACGGCCGCTGACGGAACGATTGCTGGAGTCGCGGTGTCCTTCGCTGGCGTATGAACTCGTGCGGCGGCCCGACGGGTCGCTCCCGTTGCTGGCGCCGATGTCGCAGGTGGCCGGGCGGATGGCGGCCGAGATCGGGGCGCAATTGCTGAAGCACCCGGGACCAGGCAGGGGCAAGCTCATGGGTGGTGTGGCCGGGGTGCCGCCGGGAAAGGCCGTGATCATCGGGTCGGGGACGGTGGCGACGGCGGCGGCGCGGGTGCTGATGGGGCTGGACGCGCAGGTAGTGGTTATGTCGCGAGACCTGGCGCGGCTCTCGTACCTCCAGGAGAACTTCGGCGGCCGGATAGCGACGCGGGTGTCATCGCCGCAGGCGGTGGCAGAGGAGGTGCGGGGTGCGGACCTGGCGATCCTCAGCGTGCTGGTGCCCGGCGCGGCGGCGCCGAAGGTGCTGACGCGGGAGATGGTGCGGTCGATGGGGCCGGGGGCGGTGATCGTGGACGTTTCGATCGACCAGGGCGGAGCCTCGGAGACGAGCCGCCCAACGACCCACAGCGACCCGATCTATATCGACGAAGGCGTGGTGCACTACTGCGTCGCGAACATGCCGGGGGCGGTACCGCAGACGAGCACGCAGGCGTTGACGAGCGCGACGCTACCGTACATCGAGGCGCTGGCGAATCGCGGTTTCGAGGCAGCGCTCGCAGCCGACCCGGCGCTGGCGCAGTCGCTTTCGACGTACGAGGGGAAGCTGATCCGGGGACCGGTGGCCGAAGTGTTCGGCATGCAGGCAGGCCCCAACCCGTTCCTTTGACCGAGCCTCTTCTGGCGTGGGCAGGGGAGTGATTGGCCCTGAACGGCCGGCGATGCATCTACCACAATGCGATGAAGGGGGCGAACGATGGCAACCTGGTATGAGCACATTGACGACCGACTGCGGGAGTTCATCGAGGCGCAGCACATGTTCTTCGTGGCGACGGCGCCCACCGACACCGAGCAGGGGTACCCGAACGTTTCGCCTAAGGGCAGGACGCTCCTGCGGGTACTGGGACCGAACCTCGTCGGCTACCTGGACTACCCGGGGAGCGGGAACGAAACGGCGAAGCACCTCGGCGACAACGGGCGCATCACGCTGATGCTTTGCAGCTTCGACGCGACGGCCAGCATCCTGCGGCTCTACGGGCGGGGGCGGCGAGTCGACCTCGACGACCCGCAATTGCAGGAACACCGGGCGGCGTTCATGGATGATGCGCACCCGTATGTCCGGCAGGCCTTCCTGGTCGACGTGGAGAAGGTGCAGACGTCGTGCGGTTATGCGGTGCCGCGAATGGAGTTTGTTTCGGACCGCGACACGCTGGACCGCTACTGCGAGCGCAAGCTGGAGCCGCTGGAGATGGTCGACGGCTTCCCCGTGCCCGGCGAACTGGCGCCGAAGTCGTAGGTTCATGGCGCCGGGCCTCGTTGATACTTGCACAGTTGCTCAAGTATCATAGATTGCATGCAAGAGCGGGCAATGGCTTCGGTACACGAGCAACGGCTTTCCCAGGAGATGGCCGAGCGGGTCTCGCGGGTGTTCCGGGTACTTTCGGACCCGACTCGCGTCCGGATCCTCCATGCGCTCACGCTGGCTGAACTGGGCAACAGCGAACTGGCGGACCTCGTCGGGCTGTCGGAGTCGGCGGTTTCGCACCAGATGCGCGAATTGCGGCTGCTGAACATCGTGCGGGCAGAGCGGAGGGGCCGTTCGGTCTGCTACAGCCTCAACGACGCGCATGTGCGGCACATCTTCGAGGACACGCTGCGGCACGTGCAGGAGGGCCCGGAGTGAGCCCCGGCCACGCACACGCCGGCGGCAGCGCGGGCCAACAACACGTCCGGCGGCTCGTCTTCGCGCTGGCGTTGACCGCGGCCTTCATGGTCGTCGAGGCGACGGCGGGTATCCTGACCGGGAGCCTGGTGCTGGTCGCGGACGCGGCGCACATGCTGACGGACGTCATCGCGCTCGGGTTCGCCGTGGCGGCCATCTGGTTTGCCCAGCGTCCCGCGACATCGGAGAAGACCTACGGGTACTACCGGGTCGAGATCCTCGCGGCGCTGGTGAACAGCGTCCTCGTGCTGGGGGTGGCGGGCTTCATCCTTTACGAAGCCTACGGAAGGTTCACCGACCCGCCGGGCGTTTCGGGGCTGCCGGTGCTGCTGGTCGCCTCCGCGGGACTGGCGGTGAACCTGATCTCGGCGTCGGTGCTCCTGGCCGGGGCGCGGGAGAGCCTGAATGTCCGGGGAGCATTCCTGGAAGTCGTTGGAGACACCCTCGGCTCGGGCGGGGCGATTGTTGCCGGGATCATCATCCTCACGACGGGCTGGAGATACGCCGACCCGCTGGTGGCCGTTGCTGTGGCGCTGCTCATCGTGCCGCGGGCGCTGCAGTTGCTGAAGGAAGCGCTCGACATCCTGCTCGAAGGGACGCCCCCGGGGGTGGAGTTCGAACGGGTGGCGGAAGCGATGGTCGCAGTCCCGGGTGTAGAGCGCGTGCACGACCTGCATATCTGGTCGGTAACGAGCGGGTTCGTGGCGCTCAGCGGGCATGTGCTGGTGGCAGACCCCGGGGAGCAACGGCGCGTCCTGCTCGACCTGCGGCGGGCGCTGGCCGAGGAGTTCGGGATCGACCACGTCACGATCCAGATCGAGACGGCCGACATTGAGGCGACGCTGGGGCAGCCGTGCCTTCCCGACGGGGATAACTGCTTCGGGGGCACCAGCGAGCGGGAGTTCTCACACTCGCCGCACCGCTAGGGGGCCGGCGCTCAGAGCCAGCGGCGAAGCCAGTACTGTTCGAACCCGATCTTGAGGCCATGCCACGCGCGGCGCGGCCGATACATCGCGACCTCCGGGACGGGCGAGGCGTAGAAGTTGCCGCGAGCGAGGCCGGACCGACCGCGTCCCGTTTCGAGGAAGCAGGTGCCGTGGCCGTCGAAACTGTCCTCGCGGAGGTCGCCTTCGATGCGGCGGGCGATGTTGGCAGCGACCACCTCGGCCTGGCCGTGAGCGAAGACGCCTGCCTTCGGGAGGCTCATCCCGTTTTCGAGGGGGATCGCGACGTTGTCGCCAATGGCATAGACGTTGGCCGGGCGGGCGCGAAGGGTGGAGCGGTCGACGGCTATCCAGCCACTGGGACCGGCGAGGCCACTTTCGGCGACGATCTGAGGCGGGCGGTGCGGCGGGATGACGACCGCGAGGTCGAACGGGGCGGAACTGGCTTCGAACTTGAGTTCGTTTTCGCCAACGGACTGGAGTTGGAGGCGCGGGTGGAAGCCGATGCCGCGGGCTGCCAGTTCGGCGGCGACGCTGTAGCCGGCGTGGGGACCGGCCACCGGAAGCGGGAGCGGTTCGGGAGTGTAGACGTCGACCTGGGACTCGCCACGTATCCCTCGCTCGCGCAGGTAGCCATCGATGAGCATGGCGGTCTCGTAGGGGGCGGCGGGGCACTTGTAGGGCATCGAGGCGATGGCAACGGCGACCCGCCCGCCACCAAAGGCGCGGAGGGCATCGCGGAGGCGCTCGGCGGAGGGCAGGTCATAGGGGTGGAAGGTGTGCTCGGCGAGGCCGGGGACGCGTCCGGGGTCGAGGGAGGCGCCGAGACTGACGACCAGGTGGTCGTAGGGGAGCGAGCCGTTATCGGTCTCGACGGTGGCAGCTTCGGTATCGATGCGGGTGGCGGTAGCGTGCACGACATCGATGCCGCGCCGGGAAAGGCCGGAGTAGTCGCGGGTGATGGACCGCGGGGTGCGGCCTCCGACCATGAGCCAGAGGAGCGAGGGGGCGAAGGTGAAGGCGGCAGACCGTTCGACCATGGTCACTTCGGCGGTTGCGCCCAGTTTCTTCTTGAGGCGTGTGGCAACGACCTGGCCGCCGACCCCGCCACCAAGCACGACGATGCGCTGGCGATGGTTTTCAGTCACTTTGGGTGCCTCCTAGAAGACGACAGTGCGGTCGGATTCGACGACCCATTCGGCGAGGTCGGCCATGGATGCCATGACGGCCTCAGGGATGACTTCGCCGTGGCCGATGCCGCAGCGATTGACGCAGGTCGTGCAGATTTTGAGCCGGGCACCCTTCTTGAGGAGGTCACGGAGCATGGCCTGGAGGTCGAATTCCGAGCCCGCTGGCATGCTGCCGGCCCGGACGACGTCGATCGCATCGTTCATCACGAAAATACGCACGGGCGAGCCACGTTCGGCGAGGGTGCCGGCGAGGCGGAGTGCGTTCCAGGTGGCATCGCCTTCGTAGGGCGCGTCGCTGAGGATGATGAGGACGGAGCGGGGTCCATCAGCGGGAGTGCGGAGTGGAAGGCGGCGGGGAAGGGACCGGAGTGTGGCGAGCATGGAACGTTCCTTTAGTGGGATTGGACCGGGAGGCCGGCGGCCTTCCATTCGGGAAAGCCATCTTCGAGGCGGACGGCCGAGAAGCCGCGGGCGTTGAGGGCAGCGACGGCATCGACGGCGAGCATGCAGTAGGGGCCGCGACAGTAGGCCACGATCGCTTTGCCACTGCCCAGGGATTCGAGGCGCTCTTCGAGTTCGGGGAGCGGGACCGAGAGCGCACCCGCGATGTGCCCGGCGCGATATTCCGGCTCGGGGCGCACATCGAGCAGGACAACTTCACCGGTGGCCATGCGCGAAAGCAGTTCCTCGCGGGTCAGCGGGGCGAGGCCGTCACGGGTCCCGACCAGGTCGACGGCGATCTGGTTAAGTTCGGCGAGCTGGCTGCGGGAGAGGTCGCGGAGGGCGAACCAGAAGCGGAGGACCTCGTCGCTGGCGAGCCGGTAGTAGACGTAGGGCGATTCGCGGCGGACGAGCACGAGGCGGGCTTCGGCGAGGAGACGCAGATGGCGAGAGGTGTTGGAGACCGAGAGGCCGGAGGCGTCGGCGAGTTGCTCGACGGTCTGTTCGCCCTGGGCGAGGCGGTCGAAGAGTTTCAGACGGCTTGGCGCGGCGAGGGCGGCGGTGATGCGGGCGAACTGGTCGAAGACGATGTCGCTATCGATCGTTTGCGTCATTGCGCAAGTGTGCAATCACTGCCCGTGGGAGTCAAGCCTGCGTAGCGGCGGCGGATCAGCCCTGGGTTCGGAACCAGTCGACGGTGGCCCGGATACCATCTTCGAGGGCAACTTGCGGGTCCCAGCTCAGGAGTTCGCGGGCACGGGAACTATCGAGCCAGATGTTGCGCACGTCGCCGGGGCGCGGGGGGCCGAACTCCGGCGGGACCGTGCTGCCAGTCGCGGCCTGGAGGGCGCGCAAGATCTGGTTCACTGACGTGCCCCGGCCGGTGCCGATGTTCATGGCGACGCCACTCGCCTTATCGAGCGCCAGCACGTTGGCGCGGGCAATATCGGCGACATAGAGGTAGTCCTTCTGCTGTTCGCCGTCGCCGTCGATGGTGCATGGCTGACCAGTGAGCATCCTGCCGGTGAAGATGGCGACGACGCCGGCTTCGCCGTAGGGGTCCTGGCGGGGGCCGTAGGCATTGGCGTAGCGAAGGACGGTGTAATCGATACCGGTGGTGCGGGCGACGAACTCGATGTACATCTCGCCGACCCGCTTGGAAACGCCGTAGGGAGAGGTGGCCTGGATGGGATGTGATTCATCGACGGGGAGGTTGAGCGGGTCGCCGTAGAGGGCGCCGCCGGTTGAGGAATAGATGACCTTGCGGGCGCCGTGGCTAGCAGCGAGGAGGGCGATCCGGGCGGTGCCGCCGCCGTTGACTTCGAGGTCGAAGACGGGGTCGGCGGTGCTGAGTTTGACGCTGGCCTGGGCGGCCAGGTGGTTCACGATCTCGGGGCGGAAGTCGGCGAAGATGGTCTCGACCTCGCGGCCGTGGATATCGACTTCGTGGAGGCGGGCGCCGTGGGGGACGTTGGAACGGCGGCCGGTGGCGAGGTTGTCGACCACCACAACGTCGTGGCCGGCGGCGAGGTAGGCTTCGACCACATGCGAGCCGATGAATCCCGCGCCGCCGGTGACGAGAATCTTCATGCGTGGTGCTCCTCGATCGCGCACTGATAGGCGGCGGCGACAAGCGGCCTAACGGCCGCGGGCCGGAAGGCGTTCGCACGTTCGAGCCCCCTTGTCCTGAGAGTGGAGGCTGTGGCCGGTTCGCACAAGACGCGGGCCAGGCCGGCAGCGAAGGCGGCGCCGTCAGCCGCCGGATGATCGCCGGCGAGAGGGACGACGATGGCTGCTCCGCCCGCTACTTCGGGGAGCGCCCCGGCGTCGCTGCAGACGACAGGGAGGCCGCAGGCCATGGCCTCGATGACGGGGAGGCCGAATCCTTCATAGCGGCTGGGCTGGGCGAGCACGGTGCAGGCGGAGTAGAGGCGGGCGAGCACGTCGGGTTCCCGGTGTCCGAGTTCGACGATGCGGGAGTCGATGCCGAGCCTGCGTGCGCGGTTGCGCTGATCCGGCGAGAGTGGCGCGCCCGTGCGGATGAGGTGAGCGCCGCGCAGGGAGGGGTGCGCCATGGCTTCGAGGAGCACCTCAAGATTCTTGTAGGGGCGGG
>DATBWD010000090.1:0-8771 GCA_036515015.1 Tepidiformaceae bacterium | reverse complement strand
CGGGTCCTTCCCCGCCTCCACCAACTTGCGCATGTTCTCTTCGAGTGTCGCAACGCCCATGAGGATGACCAGCGTGTCCACTCGCGCCGCGGCCTCCCAGTCGGGCATGGTCGCTGTCTCTTCGCCGGGCTCATTGCCCGTGATGACCATGAAGCCGCTCGCCAGCCCCCGGTGCGTCACCGGGATGCCCGCATAGGCCGGTGCCGCGATGGCCGACGTTATCCCCGGGATGATGGTGTACTCCACACCCGCGCGCCGGCACGCCTGCGCCTCTTCCGACCCGCGTCCAAACACGAACGGGTCGCCCCCCTTGAGCCGGGCCACTATCTTCCGCTCCTGTGCGTGCCGGATCATCAACGCCTCGATCTCGCGCTGGCCAAGCGCGTGCTGGCCCGACCGCTTCCCGACATAACACAACTCGGCGCCCGGCCTGGTATCCCGAAGCAGCGCCGGCGGCGAAAGCGCGTCGTACAGCACCACGTCCGCCGCGGCGATGGCCTTCGCTCCCGCCACGGTGATGAGCCCCGGGTCACCCGGGCCGGCGCCAATGATGAAGACGTGGCCGCGCTGTTCAGTCATGGTTTTGCTTCGAGAGGAGGGGCTTTAGCCCTGGTCCCGCATCGATTCCGGGTCGATCCCGCGGTCGTCGCACCATGCCCGGTACGCCACCGGCGAAATCTCGGACGGCTTGATCTCGCTGCGGCCGCCCCAGAACACGTTCGTGTAGCTCACCGGGATGCCGCATTCCGCCAGGTGCTCGTCGATCGCCGCCTTGTGGGCGAGCACGAGGTCCTTCTCCATCCCGTGTGCCACGCCCATGACGTTCACGTTCTTGAACTCAGGCCCCCCCTCGCGCCAGTAGGCGTGAGTCATGATGTGGTGTCGCCCCACTTCGCGCCCCGCCTCGATCTCCCGTCCCGGCGGCACCGCCCAGTGGAAGAGCGCGTTGTACCGGGTCACCCGCTGGCCATCCTCCAGCGGCTTCACGTGCTCGAGGAACGTCGAAAACCGCCCGATGACGCCCCTCGCGCTCAGCGACTCAGCCACATCGTAGAACGTTTCCAGCGATACGCCGGCCTCCGCCACCCGCGGCTCCCACGGCGCTTCCCGTATTTCCTCTGGCTCGAACTCCCGCTTCAGCGCCGTCAGCACCCGCCACTCGAGGTCCGAAAGCTGCACAATCCTGGTGTCGACCGGCTCGGCTGGCGCCTCGGCCTTGCTCCCCGGCTCCATCCCCCGGCGCCGCGTATGGCCCACCCCCAGCACGAACAGGCGCTTCGCGCGCATAAGCCGGAAGTGTTCCGCACCGATCTGCTTCGCGAGATGCTCGCAGTGCTTCGCCAGCGAATACCCTTGCGGCACCTTCAGCGTCGTCCACAACCGGTACTGCGAACCCGCCGTCTCGCTGTCCGTCGTCCGGATGACCACGTGCCCCGAAAACGGGTCCTGTTCGAACAGGTAGTTGAACGCCTCGTTCAGCCGCTCGTTCGGCACCTGCCACGCGACCAGAGCGCCCTCGGCCAAATTTGTCGCCATGAGCCTCTGCCGCACCCGGCGGATCGTCCCCGCCCGCAGCATCGCCTGGATCCGCTCGATGACCACGTCCAGCGCCACGCCCGACTCTTCCGCAATCTTGCCCAGCGGGTCCCGCTGGAAGCCCTGGATGCGGTCCTCCGAGATCGCAAGGATCGCCACGTTCACCGGGTCGTCGATCGTCGTCGGCACCGCCGGCGCGGTCATCGGCCGTTCCTCCGGCCCGCCTGCTCGGGCGACGAGGCGAACAACGCCAGCACCCGCTCCCGCAGTTCCGGGTCGTCGATCTCCTTCAACCGCTCCGATGGCGTGTGGAACAACTGGTTCACCAGCGACCGCGTGATGACCTCCAGCGTTTCGGGCGCGATGTCGGGGTGTAGCCGCCGCATCCGGTCCAGTTCACGCTGCCTCACCTGCTCGACCGAAAGACGCAACGCCCCGACCGCCGAACTGCTATCCCGTGCTGCCATCCCCATCCGGCGCTCCACCAGGCTGTGAAGCCGCTGTCGAAGTGCGTCCCGCCGCTCGTTGCTGTGTTTGCGCCCGAATGTGTCCGAAAGGAGGGTCGCAATGGAAACGAGTGGCGCCTCGCAGAAACCCCCAAAGTTCCGCGGCGTCCCGAGGTCCACGATCAGCCGGCGGGACGGCGGCAGTGCCGTCGCGATGTCCAGTTCGCCCGCGTCCGAACCAAGGCACCCGACTACCACGTCGAACGGCTCAGTCTCGCGCATCGTCTCCAGCGGCAGAAAGCCGAAGCGCCCGGCCGTGAACCACGCGCCATCCGGCCGCCTTCGACCGGTGACCACAACCTCGTCGAACCCGAGTTCCTCGGCCCGCTGTGCCACCAGGCGGCCCATGTGACCCGTCCCGATGACGAGCAGCCGCCCCGAGTTCGGCGTCTCGCTCACCTTGAGCGCCCGGTCGAGCAAGTGGCCGGAATGCGTGTTGAACGCCGTCTCGCGCCGCAATTCCCGCGCGGCCGCCAGCGCGATATCGCCCAGTTCCCGGATGCCCGTGGGAGCCTCCGCAAGCGCGGACCGGACCTGCGCGACGATCTGTTCTTCGCCAAGCACGATCGAGTCGAGCCCCGCGGCCACCTCCGCCAGATGGAGCAGCGCGTCCATCCCCGTCTTTCGCTCCGGCGGTTCGCAATCGCACTCCTCGAACGAATACGCCTCGAACCGCTGGCAACTGGTGATCACGGCCGAACGGCCCGTGTGCGACTCGGCGGCCAGCCGGACAGTGGCCAATTCCGCCCTCGTCAGCGACGCGGTGGGCCAGAGGCACGCAGTAAAAGCTTCCAATTCTTTCAAAACGCTACTTTTCGCCCGGCGATTTCAGCTCGAATGGAAGGATTATGCCAGAATTCGCCCGTCACGTCTCGGCACGACGAGGGACCCTTCACCATGATTGAACGTGCCGTGCCTGGCCGATGCCCGGAAGGGCTGCCTCCCGCGCCCGCTCCACCTATACTGTCGCTCATGTCTACCACCGTCCCTGCCGGAATCAATTACGAAGGCGTCTCCCGTTACTTCGCGTCAAATGTCCCCGGGGGCGATGTCCCCCTCACCGTTTCCCTCCTGAGCGGGGGCCGTTCGAACCTCACCTACCTCGTCAGCGGTGGCGAAAACCGCTGGGTGCTGCGCCGCCCGCCCCTCGGCCATGTCCTGCCCACCGCCCACGACATGGCGCGCGAATTCAAGGTCCTCAAGGGCCTCCAGGACACCGATGTCCCCGCGCCCACGCCCATCGCCCTCTGCGAAGACGAGTCCGTCAACGGCATGCCCTTCTACGTCATGGACTACCGCGAGGGCATCATCGTCTTCGAAGACCTCCCGCCCGGCTTCGCCGAGACCGAAGACGAGCGGCGCCGCATGAGCCTCGCCCTTGTCGATACCCTCGTGAAGCTCCACGCCGTCGACTACGAAGCCGTCGGCCTCGGCGACTTCGGCCGCCCCCAGGGCTACCTCGAACGCCAGGTTCGCCGCTGGACCGAGCAGTGGAACCGTTCGAAGACGCGCGAACTGCCCGCCATCGAAGAAGTGGCCCGACGCCTCGCCGGCGCCATTCCTGAGTCCCCCGCGCCGACCATCGTCCACGGCGACTACCGCTTCGGGAACATGTTCCTCGACCCGAAGGACCCCGGCCACGTCATCGCCCTCCTCGACTGGGAGATGGCCACCCTCGGCGACCCCCTCTCCGACCTCGGCTACACCCTCGGCTACTGGGGCGAAGTCAACGACTCGACCGACATGATCCAGGCGCGCACCGCCAGCCAGGTCACGGCCAAGCCCGGCTTCCTCACCCGGGACGAGGTCGTCCAGGAATACGCGAAACGCAGCGGCCGCAACGTCGACAACATCGAGTTCTACGAAGTCCTCGCCTACTACAAACTGGCCATCATCGTCGAAGGCATCCACGCCCGGCACCTCGCCGGCGAGACCGTCGGTGAGGGCTTCGAAGGCTACGGCGAACGCGCCGCCACCCTCGCCCACGTCGCCCTCGCCCGCACGGAACAGGCATCCGACCCCCGCCTCCGCGGCCAGTAGCCGAACCGCCTTGGCCCCGGCTCCGATGCCGTAGAATCCGGCCATGCCGTTTCTTCGCTTTCCCGATGGCTTCCAGTGGGGCGCCGCCACTGCCTCCTACCAGATTGAAGGCGCCGTCGCCGAAGACGACCGCGGCCTCTCCATCTGGGACACGTTCTGCCACCAACCTGGCCGCGTCCAGGGCCGCGACACCGGCGACGTTGCCTGCGACCACTACCACCGCTACCTCGAAGACATCGACCTCATGGCCAGCCTCGGCCTGCAGACCTACCGGTTCTCCGTCGCCTGGTCGCGGGTCATCCCCTTCGGCCACGGCGCCGTCAACGAAAAGGGCCTCGACTTCTACGACCGCCTCGTCGACGCCCTCCTCGAGCGGAACATCCAGCCCGCTGTCACCCTCTACCACTGGGACCTCCCTCAGTCCCTCCAGGACCTCGGTGGCTGGGCCAACCGCCAGACCGCCTATCACTTCGCCGACTACGCCCGCGTCGTCTTCGACCGCCTCGGCGACCGCGTCACCCGCTGGATCACCCTGAACGAACCCGTCGTCTTCACCATGATGGGCCACCGCAGCGGGGTCATGGCCCCCGGCATCCGCGACCTGGGGATCACTGCCCGCGCCGTCCACCACGCGATGCTCGCCCACGGCCTCGCCGTCCAGACCTTCCGCGACGGCGGCTATGCGGGCGAGATCGGCATCACCAACGCCAACACCAGCTACGAACCCGCCGACGACCGCCCCGAAACCCTTCGCGCCCTCGAACTCGCCCGCGACTTCGATACCCGCCTCTTCCACGGACCCGTCTACGGTCGCGGCTACCCCCAATCCGTCCTCGACTACTACGAATCGAAAGACGCTCCCTTCCCCATCGAACCGGGCGACATGGAGATTATCGCCGCTCCGACCGACTTCCTCGGCCTCAACCTCTACTCCCGCGCCGTCATCGAACCCGACGACGAACGCAGCCTCGGATTCCGCCCGGCTCGCGCCACCCTGCCCCTGACGCCCATGGGTTACGAAGCTGCCCCCCACGCCCTCGGCGACTTCGTCCGCTTCGTCTCGAAGGAATACGGCAACCCGCTGATCTACATCACCGAAAACGGCGTCTGCGACAACACCGAACCGGTCAACGGCGTCGTCGACGACCAGGACCGCATCGACCTGTTACGCGGTTTCCTCGCCGGGCTTCACGGCGCGATCCAGGACGGCGCCAACGTCCGCGCCTACTACCTCTGGTCGCTCATGGACAACTTCGAATGGTCCTTCGGCTTCAGCAAGCGCTTCGGCATGGTCTACACCGACTTCGCCACTCAGCAGCGCATCCCCAAGCGCAGCGCCGCGTTCTACTCCGAACTCATCGACCGCAACGGCCTCGACGTCTGAAACGCACGGGCTGCCCTATTGCAGGACGGCCCGCCTGCTGCCCACGAACTTCGCCGGGAACCGCACGGTGAACTCTGCGCCGGCGCCGGGCCTGCTTGCCACCTCGGCGGTCCCGCCGTGTGCCCGGACAAGGTGCTTCACGATTGCCAGCCCCAGGCCGACCCCCGGCTCCGCCCGCGACGCGTCGCCCTTGTAAAACCGTTCGAACACCCGTGGCAGGTCGCCGGGCGGGATCCCGGGCCCCTCGTCCCTGATCGAGAGTGCCGCCAGCTCGCCCTCGTCGCGCACGTCCACGTGCACCGTCGACCCGGCCGGGCTGTACTTGACCGCGTTGTCCAGCAGATTGCTCACAACCCGGAGCACCGACGCGCGGTCGGCCTCCACCCGCAACTCGCACCCCTCCGGCCACTCGACCGACACGCCCGTGGCCGCGAGCCTCGGTTGCTGGAGGCCCACTGCCTCGGCCACGACTTCGACCAGCTGGAACTCCTCCGGCTTCAACTCGATCGCCCCCGACTCGATGCGCGAAAGGTCGAGCAACTCATTGACCAGCGCCGTCAGGCGGTCGACCTGCTGCAGGATTCGGCCCGTGAACTCGTCCCGCCCGCTGCTCCCGTTCGGCTCCGCCTCGATCGTCTCGACCAGCGCCCGGATCGACGCGAGCGGGGTGCGCAGTTCGTGCGAGACATTGCTCAGGAAGTCGCGCCGCACCTGCTCCAGCCGCTGCACTTCCGTCAGGTCAACGAGGATCAGCAGCACCGCCCAGTCGCCCCCGTCTCTGATCGGCACGCCAACCGCCCTGAGCGGCGTGCGCTGAGGCCCGAACGTGATGACCGCCGTCTCCGGCCCCGTCCGCGCCGTCACCCGCCGCACCAACGCATCAAGTTCGTAGTCCCGGACCGACTCGATGAATGGCCGGTTGATGGCCGATTCATAGCCCACTCGCAGCACCCGGAGCGCCGCCGCGTTGAGGAAGCGGACGGTCGTGTCCCGCGCCAGCGCGATCATCGCGTCGGTCGAGGCGTCCAAAACCGCCTCGAGGCGCGCCCGGTCTGCTTCGGTCGAAGTGAAGAGTAGCTGCATCCGCGCGGCCATCTGATTGAAGTTTCGCGTCAGCCGCGACGTAGTCCCCGAGGTGACCGAAACCCGCCGGTCCATCCGTCCTTCGGAAAGGTCCCGTGCCGTCTGGCTGACAGCGTTCATCGAACGATGCGGGGCGAAAAAGACCATGACTGTGCCGGCCCCCGTAACGACCGCCGCCACGGCAAGGGCCGCTAAGTCGCGTTGGCCCCAGTCGGCGTCTCCCGCAGCGACGAGCGCGATGAACGTCACAACCACCGAGCCCAGCGCCGCCGCGAGTGCCCGGGCGAGGAGGCTGCCTCTCATCGCCGCCTAGCCTTCGAAGAGATAACCGCTTCCGCGGACCGTCCGGATGCGTTCCGGCGTCGCCGGGTCGTCTTCGATCTTCTGTCGCAACCAGCGCACGTGGACGTCCACCGTCCGGGCACCGCCATAGAAGTCGTGGCCCCAAACCTCGTTCAGGATTTGCTCCCGGGAAAATACCCTCCCCGGATGCTGGACAAAGAATAGCAGGAGTTCAAACTCCTTCGGCTTCAAAGCCAGTACACGCCCGGCCCGGCGGAATTCATGCCGCTCGAGGTCCACCTCCAGGTCGCGCGAAACCACCCGCTGAACTTCGGCGACCGGCTGTGCCTTCGAGCCCGAACGCCTCAGGAGCGCGCGGACCCGCGCCAGCAACTCGCGCATCCCGAACGGTTTCGTCAGGTAGTCGTCCGCGCCCGAATCCAGCCCTGCCACCCGGTCCCGCTCACCGCCCAGCGCCGTCAGCATGATGATCGGCACGTCCATGTCGCGGCGTAACAGCCGGGTCACCTGCATGCCGTCCACTCCCGGCAGCATCAGGTCCAGCACGATCAGGTCTGGTGCCTCTTCCCGGGCGATGCGAAGCGCATCGTCCCCCCGCGCCGCTGTAATGACCGAGTAGCCCTCGCGCCGAAGGTTGTGGGCGATGGTGAACAGCAACGTCTCTTCGTCCTCAACCACGAGGACGCGGGCGGGCGGCGCAGTTGTCGAAACGGTCATCGATTCGATTGTTCGGTGGCCCGGTTAACGGCCTGTGAACAGGCCTGCTGCTACCATGGATCGCGCACGAGACAATTGCAATCGAGGAAAGGTCGCACACGTGGCGCCCGAACAGCCCAACGAGCCCAGGCACCAGTTTCTCGGCTTCGCCGCCCTCGCTGTCGCTGCTGTGGTGGCCGCGGCCGCAGCCTTCTACGCCTTCACATCCAGCGATAAGTCGTCCCCAACCTCGGTCCCCGTTAGCCAGCAGTCGGGCGCGCCAACTCCCGTGCCAGGCACCGGCGTCCTCTCATCCGAACGCCCCGAGATTGGCCAGCCCGCGCCCGACTTCGCCCTCGTCGATGCCCGCGATAGCGCCGCCATCGTCAAACTCTCGGACTTCCGCGGGAAGGCTGTCGTCCTCAACTGGTACGCGAGTTGGTGCGGCCCCTGCAGGAGAGAGATCCCCGACTTCGAGCAGGCCCAGCAAATCCTGGCCGGCGAAGTCGTCTTCCTCGGGGTGAACTACCTCGAATCCAGTTCACGCGCCGTCGCCATGCTCGACGAGTTCGGCGGAACCTACCCGGCCGTCCTCGATAGCTCCGGCGTCGTCTCCGACCACTATCGCATCACCTTCATGCCCACCACGTTTTTCATCGATCGTGAAGGCATCCTTCGCTCCGTGAAGACCGGCCAGGTGAGCCCCGACGACCTTACCCGCCACCTCGAACGCGTCGGAGTCACCTACACCGCCCCCTGAGCAACGCGATCCGTCCGGCTTGACGCACATCCGCAAAACGACGACGCTTTCCGTCGACAACTGAATAGCGGAGAGGGTCCCCCGGCATTGCCCGGGGGAAAGACGGGGGAAGCCGGTGAAATGCCGGCGCTGTCCCGCAACTGTGATGCGTCGCCACGGCACGCTAAGCCAGGTCACCCGCCCTCACCACCGCACCGAAGAACCTTCGCGAGAAAAGGGCTCGGGATCCGCATCTATGCCTCCCTTCCGACCCGCCTCCGGCGGGTTCTTCGATCAGGACCGAAACTCGAAGGAAGTGGGGCCCATGCAACGAATCATCACCATCGCCGCGACCGCCCTGGTCGCCATTACCGCCGTCTTCACGGCCGCCGCCCTCCCCGAATCCGGGAGCGTCGAAAAGGGCGTCGATTTCATCCGCACCACCCAGCAACCCGACGGCGGCTTCGGACCCGCCGGCCAGACC
>DATBWD010000089.1:0-6225 GCA_036515015.1 Tepidiformaceae bacterium | reverse complement strand
TGCGCGACAGTACAAGAGCAAGGCGGATGTGTGGTCGGAGAGCGCGATGCTGCTCTACGAAGAGGCGCAACAGCGGCAGTGGTCGAGCGCGAGGGACATCCCCTGGGACACGATCGAGCCGCTCTCGGACGACCTCGAGTGGGCGATGTGCACGCTCTGCACATTCCTGACGCAGGTCGAGTTCATCGCGGGGGACCTCCCGGGGCGCTTCATGGAGCAGGTGCACCCGGACCACTTCGAGGCGCAATTGTTCCTCGGCACGCAGATCATGGACGAGAGCCGGCACCTTGACGTGTTTCGGAAGCGGGCTCTGGTGAACGGCGGCGGGATGGTGGATGCGGGATTCGGGGCCATCAACCTGCTGAGCGTCGACGACTTCACGGAGATGACGGCGCTGCTGCACCTGGTCGGTGAGGGGTTCGTGCAGACGCTGTTCCGGATGGGCGAACTGATCGCGCAGAACGAAGCGGAGAAGAAGATCTTCCGGCTGGCGGCACAGGATGAGAGTCGCCACCTTGCCTTCGGGGTGACGCACCTGAAGTACGTGATGGACACGGAGCCGTGGCGCAAGGAAGAGTTGCACCACTACCTCGACATCCAGGAGGGGGCGCTGGGGCAGAGCCAGCAAGCCAGCCTGACGACCAACCCGACCACGGGCGAGGCGCTCGCGATCCTCGCGGGCGGGGGCGTCGAAAAGATGGACGAGGGCTTCCAGAAGCTGATGATCATGCGCAAGCGGCAGGTGAACGAGTACATGCACCGGCTCGAGGTGATCGGGCTGGGCGACCGGCGGGAGCGCATGGCCCCGGCGATGCGGGAACTGCTCGACCCCGTCAAGTAAGGGTTCGATCGAATTCGACCACGCACCTCCCAGGGGCGGGAGGTGGCCCCGCATTTCGGAGGGAACAGGTGGAACTGAAGCAGACAACGAAGATCCGGGGGCAGCAAATTGGCTGGGGAGACGACATCATCGCGCGGTTCGAGCAGTCGCCGCTGCACGATGGGACAGTCGCGAACCTGGCGATGATGAAGATCGGACCGGACCGGGCTGCGCAATTCCTCGACATGGTCGACCGCGACCCGGAACGGATGTCGAAGCTGACGTTCAAGTTCATCCGGACGCGGTCGGAGCGTGGCGTGAAGGCGGTCCCGGGCGAGCACGGGCTGGGGACGCCGGAGATCAACATCGGCAGTTACGGGCAGGTGCCGGACCGCTGGCCGTACGAGAACGACACACCGCTCGGGGCGCACCCGGACGTCGACAACTACGCCCCGGGCAGCTACTACATCTACGACAAGGCGGAGGTATGGGCCGAGGGGGTCGACCGGCTGTATGAGCAGGCGATCCTCGAACGGTGGGTGCCGGCGACGGACCTTCCGTGGAACGAGGGGCTGAAGGAACTGCCGGAGGAGATCGAGCGGGCGGTCTGCCAGCTGGCGACCATCTACAGTTCGCATGGGCTGGTGGAGCAAAAGATCATCGCGAAGTGGCTGGAGCCGATCAGCTATGGCTTCCACGATGTGAAGCTGTTCCTTGGCACCCAGATCTACGACGCGGGGCACAAGGTGGAGGCGCTGCGCAAGCGGGCGATGGCGAACGGCGGCGGGATGGGCAGGGCGCCGCTGGGGACGCTCTACCGGGGCTGGTACGGGTCGCTGAAGTTCACGGAACTCGTGGCGACGATGAACGTGGTGTACAAGTCGTACGAGCTTTCGCTGTTCGAGGCGGCGCAGGACTTCGTCAAGACGGACGTGGAGGCGAAGCTGTTCGAGCTGATGGCGCGGGATTCGCGGCGCCACCTCGAGTATGGGAAGCGGCACCTGCTCTGGTATCTGCAGCACCACGAGAACGGCCGGCGCAACCTGGCGTTCTGGCTGGGCCGGGGCGAGACGGCGCTTTCGAACGAACTACGGCACAGCGCGGGCGAGCGGGAGTCGCTGGCGTTGCTGCTGGCGGGCGACATGGAGAACATCCGGGCGGGGGTGGAGAAACTCGGGAGCCTGCGCCAGAAGCAACTGGCAGACTACATCGCGCTGCTGGACGGGCTGGGCATCGACAGGTTGGCGTCGCTGAACCCGGGGTTGCAGAAGATCACGGAAGACCCGCTGTACGTGTAGAGGCGAGAGGGTAGCGCCTCGGGGACTGGCATCGATGGCCGCTGGGACCGGAAGCGCACGACAACGCTTCACCGTCGGGTGACGGCTGTAAGGAATGGCCATTGCGGCGAACACCTCCACCCTCCCGAAGGGGCGTGCTGTGCAACGCGCATTAGTGGCGTTCGGTAGGGACCCAATCAAGCCTTCCAGCAGTTTAACCAGACCGCCTAGTAAGGCGAGGCGCCTGCTGACCTTCACGCTCGCTGCGGCACGAGGGTTTGTACGAGACTCGACTGAGTAGATCTATTGGAGCTGCCCGAGTGGTTACCCCCGAGTATCGGGAATAAGTTCCATTTGTTCATGAATCTGAAACGTATCGGGCCCCTAGTGTGAGTCTTTTTCTACACTGGGCGACATTCCGAACGGACTATACTGCGCGGCGTGGTCGGGGGAGGGGTCCCCGGCACACAGCAGGCAGTTGCCCCCAAGGGGCGAGGGACACTCCGGCGACGCCCGGAGATTGGAGAGGGTCATGCATAGCAGAGACGTGTCGGTCGTTGCTGTTCGGCGCATACGAGCGCGAGCAGGCATTCTCATTGCGCTTGTCGCGCTGATACTCGCCCTTTGGGGCCCTCGCGGAGCCCACGGCGACCACTTACCAACCGGCCCGATTGACCCGGACAGCGGGGAGCTTTCGCTCCTGAACCTGGTCAACTCGCTGCCCATCAACGACATCGAGAGCGCGCTCGGGGAGTTCCCCGTCCCCTACATTGTCGTCGCGAGCGCCGGGGGCGCGGACCCCGTGATCGTGGCGAACCGAGCGGGTAGCCCCACGCGGATCGACGCCGACAGCAGTAAGGCCACGGGCCAGGGCGGGAGCGGGCAAGACCTGATTGTCGAGGTCAACACGGAGTTGCTGCCCACTCCGCATCTCGTGCTGAGCCTGACTCGCCTCGGCAACGCTCCATTCGCGAGCGACCTGCAGGTGGTGGTTGCGTTCCCCTTCGACGCATTCAACAGCGAGGACGCGACCACCGGCGGTGATTCGCCGAATCTGTTCTTCGGCTATCAGACGACCGGCGCGTATGACGCGGTGACCGAGAATTACCCGGCCGGTGGATACGCGCCACAGGCCGTGACGTTCACCCTGACGCCCGGGACGCTTGCCGGCACGACCCATCTGTTCGACATGGCGATCGCCACCACGGGTGCGGACAATCCGATCAGGTACCTGGCCGGTCACTTCGATGCAACGCCAGGCTCGGGTAACCCCGCCGACGCGATCGCGATGGCGTTCCTGACGGACATGCCGCCAGCCAGCATCAACCTCGGTCTCGACCTGTCGGCTTCGGCGATCGCGGCCGGCGGCACAACGACCGGTTCGTTTGCACTGGACTGGACCGCCAGCGCAGCGACGAAGCTGATCTTCAGCTATCTCGAGAACGAGAGCTTCCCCTTCCCGGCGGTTGATGAGTTCGATTACGGGACGACGGTCTCGTTCGACCAGATGCCGACGAGCGAGAGCCTCACGGTCGGCGTCGATTTCGCGGCTCAGACGATCTCTCTGGACCACGAGGCAAGCGCCCAGGTGGGTGAACTGACGATTAACTACCGGCGGGCCGACGGCCTCGACATCACTGCCACCGCGAGCCAGGTGCCGACCGAGGTCACCGCGCTCCTCGATTTCGGCGGCAGCGCGGTGGTGAACGTCAACGCCAATACGATGGACTTCGAACTGACCGCGGTGCAGGAAGGGGGTTTCCCCGGCTCCAGCGGGCTCTTCGGGTACCCGCTCGGGTTCTTTTACCTTGCGGCCACGGACATCCCTGACACAACGGCGACGTGGGACTTCGTGAACCGCACGTTCTCCGTCGCGGCGACCAACTCGGGCGAGTCCATCGCCAGCCTTGCGTTCGTGATCGATGATGACGCGGACGACATCGAGAGTGCGGCCGTGCAGTTGCCGCCCGACCAGGGGCCGCTCGCGACCGGGGTCGGCGAGCCCTGGGCCGATGCGGACCGCCATATCTTCTCGCTTATTGACGACGGCACACATGGCACCGCGGCAGCGCGAGTGTTGCTGGTCCGCACCGCGAGTCTCGACCTGAACGCCGCGACCATCCAGGACCTTTCCGAGAGCTATGTCCTCGACCTGGCAGCGCCGGCGAAGCCGTTGACGGCGTACCTGCGGCTCCTGCCGCCGTCGGCAATCCTCGCCAGCGACGTCGAGGCGACGTGCAATGTGCACGACTTCCCGTACGGGACGACGACGTTCGACCTCGAGCTTCCGCCGCAGAAGATCAGCTTCAGCTACGACACCGACCCGCCGCAGGGGATAGCCGAGGTCTTCTGTGTCGGTCACGTCGGCACACTCAACTTCGAGGCCGTCGGCTCGCAGCTGCCGCCGACGTTCGCCTTCGATTTCGACCCGGCCGGCTCGCTGACGATCCTCGCTGAGGACGGCAACGGCCTGCCCGACCCGGTGGGCAGCATCGCGGTCCGGCTCTGGGATCCAACGGGTCCCGACGGCCTGGGCGCGGGCACATCGGTGCTGCTCGGTGAGGTGCTGCGCGACGCGCGAGCGCGCGGAGACATCATCCCTAGCTTCACCGGCACCTGGTCGGATGCCCCGACGAGCACACAGGTCTCATTCGACACCGCCGGCAACCTGTTCCTGGGCGGCGCCCAGGTGGCGGTTTCGACGATTGTGGAACTCACGACGCCGCTGGCCGGGCCTGCCGGTCAGCATCACTATCTGAACTTCGTCGATGGGGGCGCCTCGCAGCCAAAGCGGCTAACCGCCGGCGCCTTCGGAATCGACCAGTTCACATACAGTTCGGTCGAGGGCAGCAACGCGCGAACGCTGAACCTGAGCTACGCCGCGGACAGCGCGCGCATGCTCGTGGTGGACCTGGACACCGCGCTCGGCGGGAGGTTCTTCCCGGACTACGCCATCGACGCGACGATGACGGTCGACGCTGTGCCGCAGACGTGGAGCCTGAGCACCGACCTGGCAACCGCCTTCGTCTACACAGGCAGTTCGCCCATCAACGAGGTCACGATCGCCGGCACGATCGGGCTCAACAATCCCGGTCTGCAGACTACCAACGTCGATGCGTCGCTTTCGGGCGCGCCGGCGCAGGTCAACCTGCAGCTGGATCCGAGCGAGGAAGGCTCGGCCGACCTGGTCATGAGCGGGCCGCTCGGGGCACTCTCGGCCGAACTCTGGAGTGACACGAGCATCCTCAGGCAGGACTACCGGCACATTCTCTTCAGCGTGACCGACGTGCCGGCCGAGTGGCACGCCGACTGGGGCAACGCCCCGAACAAGCATGCCTTTGTGAACGCCAGCGCGGCGATGGGCCCGCTGCAGGCCGTCGTCTCGCGGGATACGCGGGACCAGACGGCGGGCAAGTACACCGTCTTCCAGTCGGCGGGCGGCGCGGTGAACTACAGCCCATACCTGCGGGAAATCGACCGTCGCTGGGTGGTTGACGGCGCCGGCGGCGCTGCCGCCCGGGACGCGGCGCTGATGGGTCGCCTCGATGCGCTCTACGGAGCGACAGCACAGCTCGACGCGGGCGAGGACCACTTCATCCTTCGCCAGAACGCAGATGGCAAGCTCGACTTCCTGTCTGTCCAGGTCACGGGCTTCCAGTGCGCGTCGGGTCAGATCGGGAACGCGTCGTTCCAGTGCGTGGCCAAGACGGTCGGGGCGAACGAGGCGAACGCGAGCTTGCTCATTCCAGTGGCCGGGGTGCACCCGTTCTATGTCGGCCTCGAGCAGACGGTCGGGGAGTTCACGGTGGTCGATGTGCCGGACGTGCCGGACTCCGCCAGCCTGGTCGTTGGGCCGACGCGTGCACACCTCGACTTCAGCGGCAGCCCTGGCGACATCCTCGTCTACAAGGGGCCGCTGCCGGCTGCGGGGGACGCCTCCAATGCCCAGAAGGTGCGACTCATCAACACGCCCTCGTTCGTCCACGCGGACTGGGATTTTGGGTTCCCGGGCGGGATCACGGTGGATACGTCGAACCCGCTGGAGTTGCAGGTGCTCATCCAGGACGGTTCAAGCCGGACGGTGGGAGCGCTCGGCCTAGGCGACATGAGCGCAAGTTGGGGATTCGA
>DATBWD010000088.1:0-5394 GCA_036515015.1 Tepidiformaceae bacterium | reverse complement strand
CGGCGAGGGGATACCGGCACACGACCTCGAGCGGATCTGGCAGCGCTTCTACCGCGGCGATCTGTCTCGTCACAGGGGCACGGGCGACGACGGTGGCTCCGGCCTGGGCCTCGCAATTGTGAAGGGGATCGTCGAGGCCCACGGCGGCACCGTCGCTGTGACCAGCCAGCCGGGGCGCGGTTCGACCTTCACCGTCCATCTCCCGATCGCCAGACCCGCCTCCACTCCACGTCGGGGCGGAAACACCGGGGCGCCTGGCCAGCCTTAACGGCCGGTCTCGCTGTATCAGTCTGCCGGACCTGTTCCGGCCGGGGCACTGCCCGCTCCTGCAGCAGCCCTTAGACTTCCTTGTTCGACTTCAGGTCCCAGCCGGCCTCGACGGCGGTGTCCAGTGACCCGTCCTCCTTCTGTTCCTTGTACGAGACCTTGATCTGGGCAAAGTTCAGGCTGAACGAATCAACCGGCCGGTCGGCACCCTCGCTTCCGCCCTGCTGGTACGACGTCACGAGGCAATCCTTGAATGAGACCTGGTAGTACTCCTGCTGGTCGCCCCCGACCTCGCGCACGAACAACGTCGCTTCCGGGATGTGCTTGCCGCTGGCGCAATACAGGAACAGCTTCGGCGACGCCTTGTTCAGGAGCATTGTGAAGCTAATGTCCTGGAAGGTCGCCTTCCCGCCCGTGGCCGTCCCCACGACTGTCCCGGAGTTCGCCAGTCCCCAGCTAAATGACTCGACATCAATCTCGTTCTGGTGTCGGGCGTCCTTGCTCTCACCCTCGATTCCAGTGAGCTTCAGGAATAGGTCGGCAGGCATCACGCACTCCTCAGTATGATGTTGAATGTGAAGTTCGCGGACCCGTCGCCGCCCATCTCGACGGGGTGCTGGCTGGCGCGATACGAGCCAGTCGCCCCTTCGTAGCGCCCGGTGCCCCCGATGATGGCGTGCACGCTCTCGCTCCCGTCGAGGTCGCTGAGCGTCCCGATGCCCACGATGGTGCCGTCAATGAAGTTGAAGTGGTGCGTCTCGAGCGCCCCTGCCGCCACTTCGCTCTGCCCAAAGGGCCGCCCGAACTGGAACGACGACGCGTAGAACTCACCTACCTTCTCTTTGCCCGGTCCTCGCAGCAGTTCGCCGAAACTCGACGACCGCTGGCCCCGCACCGGCAGCACCCCTCGCGGCCGGTCGGGATAGACCAATCGCCAGTTCACACCGTGAAGCTCCATCGTCAACGCGGTGTCCTGGATGGGCATCGCCGGCGCTGCCTCGACACCAGTCTTGCCGGCCAGCCCAAGGCCGGCGACGCCGGCGAAGAATAGCGTGGTGCGTTTGAGCAGCCTGCGCCGGTCCGTGATTGCAACGTCCCTCATCACAACCTCCCATAAGTCGTGGCTGGCAATACTACGCGCGAGCCAACCGTAAACGGAAGCCTCTCGGGCGAGAATTGTTCCAACTCACCTTGCTGTTCACCAAACGGTCCGCGGAGCGTGCCGCGATCGGGGCTTGCCAGCGGCTGTAGACTGGTGGCTTGTAGCGGCAACCGCCCTGGCATCGCTCCAGCCGGCCCGCTCATCTTGGGGGGAAAAGCGATGACGGCAACGTCCGTGCTCGAACGTGGCCGGGAGGCGTTCGCCCGCAGTGCCTGGGCTGAAGCGCGCTCCCTCCTGTCCGAAGCCGAGACGCAATCCCCCCTCGCAGTCGACGACCTCGAGCGGCTCGCTTTCGCCTCCCATCTCTCCGGCCGCGACGACCTGAGCCACGAGGTACTTACGCGCGCCCACAACGAGTGTCTGAAAACGGGCGATGTGCCGCGCGCCGTTCGTTGCGCGTTCTGGCTCGCTTTCAGCCTCGTCGACCACGGCGACTTCGCGCAGGTCAACGGCTGGCTCAACCGCGGCCGGCGGCTGCTCGACGAGAGCGGTCTCGACTGTGTCGAGCGTGGCTACATCCTCGCCATGAACGCCCTCATGCTCGTCGCGGGCGGTGACGCCGAAGCGTCCTACAGGACATTCACCGAAGCCGCCGACATCGGGCAACGCTTTGCCGAGCCGGACCTCATCGCCCTCACCGCCCTCGGGCGGGGGCGCTCGCTCATCAACCTCGGCCGGGTCGGCGAAGGCGTCCCACTCCTCGACGAGGCCATGGTCTCCGTCACCAGCGGTGAACTGTCGCCCCCAATCGTCGGCGTCATCTATTGCGCGACGGTCGAAGCCTGCCAGGAGATCTTCGACCTGCGCCGTGCCCATGAGTGGACGGCCGCCCTCAGCCACTGGTGCCAATCGCAGCCGGAACTCGTGCCCTATGGCGGCCGGTGCCTCGTCTACCGCGCGGAGATCATGCAACTCCACGGCGCCTGGCCCGATGCCGCGGACGAGGCCCGGCGCGCATGCGAACGCCTCTCCGGCCAGCCGGGTGTCGGCTCGGCGTTCTACCAGCAGGCAGAAATCCACCGTCTCCGCGGCGAGTTTGCAAAGGCCGAAGCAGCCTACCGCCAGGCAAACCAGTGGGGCCACAACCCGCAGCCCGGTCTCGCTCGTCTGCGGCTGGCCCAGGGGCAGGTCCAGGCTGCAGTGGCCGCCATCCGCCGCAGCGTCGACGAAGCCCACGACCGCATGGCCCGCTCCCGCCTCCTTGCTGCCCAGGTGGAAGTCCTTCTCGCCGCGGGAGACGTCCAGGGCGCCCGCGCTGCCGCCGATGAGCTCCTCACCATCGCGGCCGGGTTCGATGCCCCCCTCCTCCAGGCGATGGCCGCCCATGCCCACGGGGCCGTCCTTCTCGGCGAAGGCGATCCCCGCGCCGCCGGCGAAACGCTACGACGGGCCTGGACCGGTTGGCGCACGCTCGAAGCGCCCTACGAAGCTGCCCGGGCGCGCGTGCTCCTCGGGCACGTTTGCCGCCAGGTGGGCGACGACGATTCGGCCCAAATGGAATTCGATGCCGCGCGTTGGGTCTTCCAGCAACTCGGCGCCGCTCCCGATCTCGCCCGGGTTGAAGCGCTCACACGGACACCTGAAGCTGCTGCCCCTGGCGGCCTCACCGCCCGCGAACTCGAAGTCATCGCCCTCCTCGCCCAGGGCATGACCAACCGCGCCATCGCCGATCAACTCGTCATCAGCGAAAAAACCGTTGCCCGCCACGTCAGCAACATCTTCGACAAACTGGAAGTCTCTTCGCGCTCAGCCGCCACCGCCTACGCCTACGAACACGGCCTCGCCACCTGACCGGGCGCCTCTCCCAACGGGGGAAAAGACTCAAACTACATGAAATTACCCATGACACCCCCGCGCCGACATTGGACACTTCAGCCGATGCGGCGACGCCCTCCCCGTTCGTAGCATCCCTTCACGCCGGGGCCTGCGCCCGTCGAAGGAGTACTCGCAGTGTCGGTCGAAGCCAACAAGGCGGTCGTCCTCAAAGGATGGGAATACACCCGGCTCGGCGACCACGCCGCCCTCGAGTCCATCTACGACGACGACGTCACCTGCCACGGCCCCGGCGGTGAACGCCTTGCCGGCCGCGATGCGGTCATCGCCGCCAGGGCCTCCTGCCTCTCGGCCTTTCCGGGCCTCAGCATCCACGTCGAAGATGTCTTCGGCGAAGGCGACCGCGTCTTCTGTCGCGTCCGCCTCGAAGGGACGAACACCCGCGCCTTCATGGCGATGCCCGCGACGGGCAACCACGTCCAATTGCGCTGGCTCATGACCGTCTCGCGTCTCGAAGCCGGCAGGGTCGTCGAAGAGTGGAGCGTCTTCGACCGGATGGACTTCTTCGCCCAGCTTGGCGCTCCTCAGCCGGAGCGCGAAGCAGTCCCCCACTAATTAAGGGAGCACTACCATGACTGCCACCACCGAACCCGAACGAATCCAGACCGTCGTCATCGGCGCCGGCCAGGCCGGCCTCGCGACCGGCTATCACCTCTCGCGCCGCGGCCTCCCCTTCGTCATCCTCGATGCGAACGAACGCGTCGGCGACCAGTGGCGACGCCGCTGGGACTCCCTCAGGTTGTTCACACCCGCCGGCTACGATGGCATCCCGGGGCTCCCTTTCCCGGAGCGGCGTCACGTCTTCCCAACAAAGGACGAGATGGGCGATTACCTCGAAAGCTATGCCCGCCACTTCGATCTGCCGGTGCGCAACGGCGTCCGCGTCGACCGTCTCTGGCGCGAAGATGACCGCTTCCTCATCTCCAGCGGCGACCGCCGCATCGAAGCGGAGAACGTCGTGGTCGCCATGGCCAACTACCAGCAGCCAAAAGTGCCGCCGTTCGCGAGCGAACTCGACCCGTCCATCGTCCAGTTCCACTCGATCGACTACCGCAGCCCGTCCCAACTTAAGGAGGGGCCCGTCCTCCTCGTTGGCGCGGGCAACTCCGGTTCGGAAATCGCGATGGAGCTCAGCCGTAGCCACCCGGTCTGGATGTCCGGCCGCGATACCGGCCACATCCCCTTCCGGATCGACAGCTTCCTCGCCCGCAAAATCCTCGTCCGGCTCGTTCTGCGCGGCCTGTTCTACCGCGTCTTCACCACCAGCACGCCGATCGGCAGGAAGGTGCGCCCGAAAGTCCTCCATGGCGGCGGGCCGCTCATCCGCGTCAAACCGCGCGACCTGCAGGCCGCCGGGGTGCAGCGTGTCCCCCGTACCGTCGGTGTCAGCGACGGAAAGCCGGTGCTCGAAGACGGCCGGGTCCTCGATGTCGCCAACGTCATCTGGTGCACCGGCTTCCACCCGGGCTTTTCCTGGATCGACATCCCCGTCTTTGGGGAGCACGAACCGGTCCACCGGCGCGGCGTCGTGGAAAGCGCGCCCGGCCTCTACTTCGTCGGCCTCGACTTCCTCTATGCCTTCTCCTCGACCATGATCCACGGCGTCGGGCGCGACGCGGACTACGTGGTGAAGGAGCTCGCCGGCCGGGTCGGCGCGGCTCAAGTCGCCACAGAACCGGCGGTGGCCGTTGCTGCCCCGCCCCCGAGCGCGTAAGCAGGTTCCGCCGCCTGTTTACCGGCGGTAGATGCGTTTGTAACGCCCATTGTCCGGCTTTCCCCTATGCTCAGTTCCCAACGACTTTGGGCATGGGGGGAGCCCGGAAATGTCAGGCAAAATGAGGCGGTCCGCCGAGGCGCCAGGAGACGCGGCCGCCCTGGCACTGGATACTGCCCCGGCCCTCATCTGGATGTGCGGCCCCGATGGCCGTTGCACCTACTTCAACGCCAGTTGGCTCAACTTCACCGGCCGCACCATCGACGAGGCGCTCGACTTCGGCTGGTCCAGGAATGTCCATGCCGAAGACGTCGACCGCGCCCTCGGCGTCTACCACCGCTCAATCGAAGCCCGCGAACCATTCGAAATGGAATACCGCCTACGCCGGGCCGACGGCGAATACCGCTGGATCGTCGAT
>DATBWD010000087.1:0-5963 GCA_036515015.1 Tepidiformaceae bacterium | reverse complement strand
GCTTCCGCTCATCCGGAAACTGGCCGAGGCGGGCTACCGTCTCCACGCCACGGAAGGGACGAGCAAGGTGATCGAAGCGCTGGGAATCCCGGTGGTCACCGTGACGAAGGTGCTCAGCGGCGACCATCCCAACGTCGTCGACGTCATCAACGACGGCACGGTGCAGTGTGTCATCAACACCCCCGAGGGGCGATTCACGGGTTCTCTGCGCGACGGGTTTCACATCCGGCGGGCGGCGGCAGAAAAGCGTATCCCCTGCTTCACATCGCTCGACACGGCCCGGGCGGCCGTGGAGGCGCTCACGAATCGATCCGAGTACGAGGTTGCGACGGTGGCGGAGTACGTGAACGGCGCATGATCATCGAGTCGGCCACCGTCGTTTCCATCGAACCGGCCTACCGGGGCGGGTTGCTGGCGTGGTTCCATGCGCCCCAACTTTCGGCCAACGTGGACCCCGGCCAGTTCGTGATGGTGCACTGCAGCCACGACGGAACCGACCCGTACTTCGCCCGGGCATTTAGTTACCACCGCATCGATGGTGACCGGTTCGCGCTGCTCTTCAACCGGGTCGGGAAGGGCACCGCATGGCTGGCCGAACGGCGGCCGGGCGACGAGGTGCGGATGTACGGGCCGCTCGGTAACGGCTTCACGCTGCCGGCGGAAACCGGAAACCTCCTCCTGGTCGGCGGGGGCGTGGGGATCGCGCCGCTTGTGGACCTTGCGGAGCGCGCCGTCGCCCGGGGCCACCACGTGGTTGCCATGATGGGCGCGCGGAGCGAGCACGAATTGCTGCCGGCGAGCGCATGGCCGAAGGAAGTCGAGTACGTCGTGGTTACCGAAGACGGGAGTGCGGGGCCACGGGGCTTCGTGACGGAGCACCTCGGGAAGTACCAGGAGTGGGCGAGCAAGATCTACGCCTGCGGGCCGAACCCGATGTTCCAGAGCCTGGCAAATGCCCTCCGGGCGAACGGCAGGAGGCAGCGGCCGGAAATTCTGATGGAAGAGAACATGCCCTGCGGCTGGGGCATGTGTTACGGCTGCGGCGTCTTTACGAAGCACGGCGTGCGCCTCTGCTGCAAGGACGGCCCGCGCTTCAACCTCTTCGACGTCTATTAAAGCGCGAGGTTCACGCCCCGAGAAGCTCGGCGAGCATCTCGAGCGACTGCTGCGCAATCTGCTCCATGACCTGCACGCGCGTCCCGGGGAACTGGTGCTCTCGCACCACCGTCCCCTCGGGACCGGCGACGGCGATGAGCACAAAGCCAACGGGCTTCGGTGACCGCCGGCTCCCCTGCGGCCCGGCAATGCCGCTTTCGGCGATGGTGAAGTCTACTCCGGTGGTGTTCCGGAAGCCCTCAGCGCTCGCGGCCACGGCCTCGACGCTGACGGCGCCGTGCTGACGGATCACCTCGATGTCGATACCGAGATAGTCGCGCTTCGGGCCCCCCGAGTAGGCAACTACTCCTCGCTCGAACCAGCGGGATGCCCCGGCCACGCTGAGAAGGCGGGCGCTGATCAGCCCACCCGCCGTGCTCTCGGCAACCGCGACTTTTGCGTCGCGAGCGATCAGTGCTTCGCCGATCCTGGCGGCCAGTTCGTCATCTTCGAGGAGGGACGTCATGACCGGCAGTCTACGCCACTCGCGAGCGGGCGTTGGCACTGGCACGGTGGACGAGAGTGATCCATGCTCCACTTCATGCCGGACTACCAGGTCAAAATCGTCGATGCGTTCACCAACAGCCGCTACGCGGGGAACCCCTGCGGCGTCATCACTCGCGCGGAGGGGCTCACCGACCAGCAGATGCAGGCCATCGCGCGCGAACTGAACCTCAGCGAGACCGCGTTTGTCTTTCCATCGATGGTGGCTGACTTCAAGGTCCGGTTCTTCACGCCAACGAAGGAGATCCCCCTGGCCGGCCACCCGACCATCGCGACCATGCACACGCTGGTGGAGGAGGGGCGGATCGACCTCCGCGTGGGCACCCGGCGGGTGACGCAGGAACTGAGCATTGGCACGTTCCCGGTGGAGATTGGGCTGGATGGCGCCGGCAACGTCCGGGTGCTCATGACGCAGGCGAGGCCGGAATTCACGCGCCGCCTGGACCGGAATGTGTTCGCGCAGGCACTCGGCATCAAGCCGTCGGACATGGTCCAGGACGTGCCGGTCCAGGTGGTGAGCACCGGGACTCCGCAGGCGATGGTGCCAGTGAAATCGCTCGACGTCCTGCGCCGTCTCCGGCCGGACTACCAGCACCTCAGCGACCTCGAAGAGATGGGTCACTACTTCAGCGTCCACGTGTTTTCGCTGGAAACGCTTGAGCCGGAGCATCGCGCACACGCGCGGCACTTCCTGGCCTCCGCCGGCGTCCCGGAAGACCCGGTAACGGGGAGCGCCACCGGGGGGATGGCCGCCTACCTCTGGAAGTACGGCCTGGTCCGGGAGCCGCATTACACGGTCGAGCAGGGGCACATCATGGGGCGACCGGGGATCGTCGAGGTCGAAATCGAGGGGCACGACGACGAGCCGACGGCCGTCCGGATCGCGGGTACGGCCGTAACGGTCCTGCGGGGAGAGATCGCCGTTTAGTCACAGTTGACCGGGCCTGCCGGGCCGTCTGCTAAGCTCAGACGATGGAGAACGGCGTCGACTTTCACGAGGCTGAGGCGTTGTTGCTCGCTTCGCGGTTCGACGAATGCCGGCAACTCTGGTACTCGTCGAACTACGTCTTCCTCGCGCAGATGTGCGACCCGGAGGGCAATCCATTCGCTGCCGTCTACAAGCCGAGGAGAGGCGAGAGCCCGCTCTGGGACTTTCCCGACGGCACACTGTACAAGCGTGAGGTGGCGGCCTACCGCCTTTCCCAGTTGCTGGGCTGGCCGTTCATCCCTCCGACCGTCGTTGCCGAGGGGCCGCAGGGCGTCGGGGCGCTGCAGATCTACGTCGAACACGACCAGTCCTCACACTTCTTCGAGCAGCGGGGCGTCCCAGAACTGGTGCCCCAACTCCAGCGCATGGTCGTTTTCGATTATGTCGTGAATAATGCTGACCGAAAGGGGGGCCACTGCCTGCTCGACGGCGACGGCCGGATCTGGGGCATCGACCACGGTCTCTGTTTTCACCAGGAGTTCAAGCTGCGCACGGTCATGTGGGACTGGGTGGATGGAGAAGTGCCGCGGCCATGGCTTGACGAAATCGACGCAGCCCGGAAGCTCCTCGAGTCGCGGGACGAGGCGGCGCTTCCACTTCTCGAACTGCTGAGCCCCGGGGAACAGTTAGCGCTCGTGGCGCGAATGGAAACGCTCCTGAAGACGAAGACGTTTCCTCGCCCCGGCCCGCATCGAAGCTATCCCTGGCCGCTGGTTTAGCCTGCGGCTGCGCCCGACCTCGGCGGGACCACCGCTCCTCCGGGGCCCGGCTCCGCCCTGACCTCGCGCGGCCGGAGCGGTTCCCCGCAGTGCGAGCACGAAAGGACGGGCTCCGTCAGGTGGTCGCAGAGGGTGTGATTCAGCACCACCGGCGGCCCCGCCTCGCCCGCCGTCCAGCGGTCGCCCCAGCGCATGAGTGACATTAGCGCGGGATAGAGGTCCAGGCCCTTCTCGGTCAGCCGGTACTCGTAGCGCTCGGGGCGCTCCTGATAGAGCCGGCGCTCGAGGATGCCGTTCTCAACGAGCATCTGCAGCCGGGCGGCGAGCACATTCCGGGCGATACCGAGGCGACGCTGCATGTCGTCGAAGCGACGGATGCCGAAGAATGCCTCGCGGATGATGAGCATGGTCCACCACTCGCCCACGATTTCCAGTGTGCGGGCGACCGAGCAATTCATGTCGGCGAAACTTGTCCTTCGCATGGCGGTAGCGTACCACGCTACCGACGGCCGCAGAACCCCCGTTGCGTCACGCAACTCTGCTCGCGGATGTGGAGGGCTGGCGTGGCGTAGAATGCGCCGCTGGAGGATTGCGCTGGATGAAGACTGTAACCGTTGGGAACGTGGAGATTACCGCGCTCCTTGACACGAATTTGCTGATGAACCCGCGGATGTTCTTCCCCGATCACGCCGAGGAAGTGATGCGCGAGTACGCCGACAGCCTGGACGAGCGCCAACTACTGAGCGTGAGCATCACCTGCTACCTGCTCCGCTCCGCCGGGAAAACGGTCCTTGTCGACACGGGCCTCGGATCGCGCCGACGTCCACGGTTCCCGGTGGGCCGGCTCGATGAGTCCCTGGCCGGTGCCGGGGTGGCACCGGAAGAAATCGACCTCATCGTGCACACGCACCTCCACATCGACCATGTCGGCTGGAACACCGTCGACGAGGACGGCACGGGCCCACGCATCTTCTTCCCCAGGGCGCAGTATTTCATCCAGCGGGCCGAGTGGGAGTACTGGATGACAGCCGCACAAATGGAGGACCCGGGGAATGCCCACCTGGTGGAGTGCGTGAAGCCGCTCGAGGCGACTGGCCGGATCAGCCTGCTCGATAGCGAGCAGGCCATCGACGAAAACCTGACGTTCATCCCGACGCCCGGGCACACCCCCGGCCATGTCTCGATCGGGATCTACTCGGCGGGCGAGCGGGCGGTCATCATCGGCGACGCGAGTCACCACCCGATGCAACTGGACCACCCGGACTGGTCCCCGGGAGTCGACACGGATCCAAAGCAGTCGGCCCGTTCTCGGGAGAGTCTCTTCGAGTCGGCGGCGAACGACGGCCGGACGTGGATCGCCGGCCACTGGCCGCACCCTGGATTTGGCCGCATTCGCCGTCTCGAAGGCCGGCGGGTGTTCGAGGCGCTCTGACGGGGAACTCGGTTATACTCCGATGCCTCGTACGTGATTGCTGGAGGAGAGCGTGACGATAGAGATCCGGCCCTGCCGGGACCATGACGAATTGAAGACCTATGGCGAGATCGTTTCGTACGTCTTCGCCAGCACCGAAGGGATGGACGAGGAGCTTTCGAGCACCCAGCCAGATTGGACGACGTGCGCCTTCGTCGACGGGAAGATGGCGACGACGCTCGGGGCGTTCCCGTTCACGGTGCGGCTCAATGGCGCTGGTGTGCACATGGGTGGGGTAACCGCAGTGGGGACGCTGCCGGAATTCCGGCGGCGAGGGCTCCTTCGGCAGGTGATGAAGCAGGCGCTGGAAACGATGCACGAGCGCGGCCAGGACTTCGCCATCCTCTGGGCGAGCCTTGGGGCGATCTACCAGCGCTTCGGATACGGCATGGCCTCGCCCTACATCCGCTACTCCTTCGACCCGCGGTTCGGCGCTTTCGCGACGCCCTCCCCCTCATGCGGAAGCATCACGATGATGTCGAAGGAGGAGGCGTGGCCGATCATCAAGCAGCTCTACATCCGCTACGCCACGCCGCGAAACCTGTTCATCCACCGGGCAGTGCCCCTCTGGGAGGCAAACACTCTGCGGCCGCGGAAGAAAGGCGAGCCGGTGTACATCGCGGTCTACCGGGACGATGACGGCGAGCCGCAAGGATACATCGTCTACCGGACCTTCGAAGGCGAGCGGCAGGGTCCCGGTCCGGCCCAGGTCATGCAGGCGACCGACTTCGTGACCCTCACCACGGATGCCTACCGGCAGCTGTGGGCATACATCTGCGCGCACGACCTCGTCCGCAAAGTGGAAATCGGCGGTGTGATCGGTGAGGACGACCCGGCGCCAGACCTGTTGCTCGAGCCGCGCATGCTCAACAAAACCAGCTGGGATGCCATCTGGATGCGAGTGGTCGATGTCGAACACGGCCTGCCCCAGCGGCCCTACGGAGCGAGCGGCGAGCTGACGTTCAAAATTCCCGCGGACGACATGTGCCCCTGGAACGCCGGGACATGGCTGCTGGAGACCGACGGCCAGAACACGAAGGTCCGCCGGACCGACCGCGAGGCGCAACTCAGCATCCCGATAGCGACGCTGGCGCCGCTCGTCTCCGGGCACCGGCCGGCCACGCAC
>DATBWD010000086.1:0-3557 GCA_036515015.1 Tepidiformaceae bacterium | reverse complement strand
GTCGTCCACGCCACCAAAGCGGCACCACCCAGATCAGGCATCTTGAACTTGATGAAGACGCTGGGGTCGGGGACGTCGTCTTCGTAGCCCTGGGCGACTTCGTGGTCGCTGAGGCTGGTGCCGCAGCGGGGGCAGTGGGGCGTGGTGCGGTAGTCCTGGTAGACCATCTCGTGGTCCCAGAGTTGCTTGAAGATCCACCAGCAGGTCTCGATGTACTCGTTGTGCCAGGTGACGTAGGGGTTTTCGAGGTCGGCCCAGAAGGCGATGCGTTCGCTCAGGCGCGTCCACTCTTCGACGTAGCGGCTGACGCTCTCCTTGCACTTTTCGTTGAAGGCGGCGATGCCATAGGCCTCGATGTCGGGCTTCGACTGCAGGCCGAGTTCCTTTTCGATTTCGAGTTCGACGGGCAGGCCATGGGTGTCCCAGCCTGCCTTGCGGGGGACGCGGTAGCCCCGCATCGTCTTGTAGCGAGGGATGAGGTCCTTGAAGACGCGCGCGAGGACGTGGTGGATGCCCGGCCGGGCGTTGGCCGTCGGCGGCCCTTCGTAGAAGACGAAGAGTTTTTCGGCCGGCCGTTCTTCGACGCTGCGCAGGAAGATGGCGTTCTGCTGCCAGAAGCCAAGCACTTCTTCTTCCTGCCGCGGAAAGTTCGCCTTTGGATCAACCGGTTGGAACATTGCGCGCCTCCCCATTCAAGTGTGAGAGTGGGTGCAACCGCGAGCGGGGGGTCGGTCGTACCACACATATGGCTGCACGAGGAGCGAACGCTGCCACAAAGAAAACGCCCGTCCCTGGACCAGGGACGAGCGTGCATGCCCGCGGTACCACCCTGCTTCCCACCGTCGCCGGCGGGCGCTCTTTGGGGCGCCATCACGCCCCTGCCCCTGGTAACGGTGGGCGGCCCGCACGCTGCGGGCACGTTCCGTCCGGGTCTACTGGCCGCCGGGGTGGCTCCCCGGGGCGTTCGGCCGGAAGCTCGGGAGGGATCTTCGCGCCCGCCCACTGTGCCCCCTCACACCTTACGGGGCTCGCTGGACAGGGAGACCGGCGCTACTCGTCTCCGTCATCGCCTCTAACGGCCAGTGAAGCAGCGTGAGAGTCGCTATGTCAAGACATTTTTGCTTCCTGGTCGGCCTCACTGTCCTCCTCCTGACCGCGGCCTGCGGCGGCAACGGCGATCCCGAACCACCCGCCAGCCTGACCGCGACGCCGGAGCCGACGCCGACCCCGGGCTACACGTCCCCCCAGGAGCCGAAGGAACCGAGCGAACTCAAGGTCGCATTCATCAACCTGATGAGCCCGGTAACGGTGGACACGCGCGACCCGAGCGCCGCCGAGACGTTCGACATGCGCCTCGAAATGATCATCGATGACCTGCGCGCCATCGACCCCGACATCGTGGGCTTCAACGAGGTTTCGTGGACGAAGGACCTGGGCAGCGCGGCCGAACGGCTGGCCAAGGCGCTGCGGATGGAGCTGCAGTACGTCCGCGCGAACCCGTGGTTCCCCGGGCAGACCCAGGAAATGAGCGACGAAACGGTGAAGCTGACCGGCTTCGACGAGGGCGAACTGATCCTGACGAAGTACCCCATCCTCCGGGCGAAGAGCACGCGGCTCAATCCGCGCACCTCCGAGACGGAAGGCCGGTCCGCGCTCCAGGTGGTCATCAAGGGGCCGAACGGCACCGGCGAGATCGACATCTACATCACCCACCTGACGGGGGCCCCGGGCCGCGTGCTCCTCGGGCAGGCCGAAGACTTCGCGCGGTTCATCAGCGACACCCGGGCCGACGGGGCAGCGCTCGTGCTCGCCGACCTCGGCGCCCCACCCGACAGCGACGTGGTGACGGTGTTCAAGACCCTGGGCTTCGAAGACTTCGCAGGCGGTGGCGGCGAGGCCGGCCCCATCGTCACCTGCTGCAGGGATGGGATCATCGGCGAAAAGGCAGCCGTGGCCGGGCGGACCGACTACATCCTCGGCATCGGCTGGGAAGTGACGGCCGTCTCGACCTTCGGGTTCACGCCCCGCAAGCGCGCGGACGACGTGGTGGTGTACTCGAGCGACCACGACGGCATCCTGGTCCGGTTGCTGCCGCGCGCGGTCGTCCCCATGCCGTAGCGGACACGCCCCGTGGCAGGCCCATCTGTCCGCGGCTTAGGGTTCGCTCCGGCGCTGCGGCATGGGCCCATGCTGACCGCGCAGCCGCCCCTCGAGCATTCTCCGCTGGGCCGCCTCCACCGCTTCCGGATCGCCAGAAGTGGCCTCCGGCTGCTGGTCCCGGAGTGAGAGGTTCCGGGTCTGATCCTCTACCGGATCACCGCCCCAGGTCAGCCTTGTCCGCTCGTAGTAGCCCGAAGCCTTCCGCCGCCGGCGTATGCCCCGGACGACGCGAAAGAGCAGGTAGAGCAGCACCAGTCCCCCGACTGCGATGGCGACCACCGGCAGCGCGGGACTGGCGAGGACGTCGGACAGGACATCCTCCACCCGTTCTCGTGTTGGGAGCGCGAGCAGGAAACGGTTGTCAGCGTGCATCAGCGACCGAGTCGCTCGGCGTGCCGGCGCGGACACCGAACAGCGCAAGTACTGGACGATTCATTCGAACTCCCCTCTCGTTGTTTCGTCCGCATGGATCATCGGACAAAATCCGGCCACCGCTGAGGAACCGGCGGTGTCCGTCGGGTGATAGGACGGTAACTCGGGCGTCTCGTCCTTACGCTCAATGGTGGCAGGGCCGGCGGCGGGTCGCCATACTCCCCGCATGGAAGAACCGGTTCGCGCTCCGCGCCTCTACCACGAGTTCGCCGACTGGTGGACGCTGCTCTCGGCCCCCGAGGACTACGAGGAGGAGGCCGACTTCTACGCCGCGCTCATCCAGGAGTTTGCGGGAGGGCCGGTCGTGAATGTGCTCGAACTGGGAAGCGGCGGCGGGAACATGGCATCGTTCCTCAAGCGCTCGTTCGCCATGACGCTGGTCGACCTCTCGCCCCGGATGCTCGAAGTGTCGCGGCGCCTCAACCCGGACTGCGAGCACGTCGAAGGCGACATGCGGACCGTCCGCCTCGGGCGGGCGTTCGACGCGGTGTTCATCCACGACGCCATCATGTACATGACGACCGAGGGCGACCTCCGCGCCGCCATGCAGACGGCGTGGGAGCACCTGCGGCCGGGAGGCGTGGCCGTCTTCGCGCCGGATTGCGTGCGCGAGTTCTTCAAGCCGCTGACACGCCACGGCGGGCACGACGGGGGCGGCCGGTCGCTCCGCTACCTCGAGTTCGTCCACGACCCCGACCCATCCGACACGACCGTCGTGACCGATTACGCCTACCTGCTGATGGAGGCCGACGGCTCGGCGCGCGTGGAGCACGACCGCCACATCGAGGGTGTGTTTCCGCGCGAGACGTGGCTGCGTCTCCTCCGCGAAACCGGCTTCGACCCCCACATCCGCACCCTCGTCCACCCGGAGGTGGAGCCGGGCACGTACGAGGTGTTCGCGGCGAAGCGGGGGTAGGGGAGGGCAGCGTCCAGCAGCAGTGTCTGCGGTGCACGTCTAGCGGAGC
>DATBWD010000085.1:0-6682 GCA_036515015.1 Tepidiformaceae bacterium | reverse complement strand
CCGCCGTTGTGGTTTTCGAACGGCTGCTCAAGTTCGAGGACGATCAGTTCACTCGGCTGCGCTGCGCGGCCATCGCCGGCGACCGTGAAGCGCGAAAGCACGCTGCGAAGCGGGGCCGGCGCGATGTAGTAGACCCAGAGGTAGCCGTTTGTTGGGAAGGCCGGGTCGGTGGCGATGGAGAGCAAGCCCTGCTCTTCGTGCTCCTGGGCGACGCGCCCGCGGAGGTCGAGCACCTCGGTGAGCGTCTTGCCGCCGGCATCGAGCAGCGAAACGAGGCCCGGCTTTTCCGCGAGGAGGAAGCGCCCGTCTTCGAGCGCGGCGAGCTCGACCGGCTCTGCGAAGACGCGGCCGCCGAAGGCCGGCTCGAAGGTCACGCCAGGCTCCGCGTCGCAGGCGGCGGCGATGAGCGCCACGAGGACGATGCAAGCTGCGAGGGCCGCCCTCGCCACCCGCCGGCGGGCGGGGAACCGAAAAGATCCAATATTAGTGAAACTAAGAAAAGAAATTAGGTGACCTGTAGGCTGTAGCATTAGCTGCGACTAAGATTGCCTCGTTAGGCGCGAACGGGCAATCGCCGCCCGAGGCCACGCGCGTCGGGGGTGGCATTGCTGGGACGAGCATTCGACGACCGGACGCGGCCGGGCTGGCTGGCAGCGCTCCAGCCGCTGGCCGCACGGGTCGCCTCCGCACTTGCGCTCCCGGCGATCATCGCCGTCGCGGCTGCGGTCCGCCTTACGCACACCCTGCGCGAGCCGTTCCCGCTGAACGACGGGGGCCTGTTCTTCGCGATGGTGCGCGACATCCAGGCGGCCGGTTACATGCTCCCCGAGTACACGCGGTACAACGGCGGCGACATCCCGTTCGCCTACCCGCCGCTCTCGCTCTACCTCGCCGCGCTGCTCGACCCGGTCGTGCCGGGATCGCTGGAAACGCTCTTCCGGGTGCTGCCGCTGGCGGGGTCGGTGCTGGTGGTGTGGGCATTCGCCCACCTCGCGCGGGCGATGTTGCCGGGGCGCGGCACGGCGTGGCTGGCCGCGCTTGCCTTCGCGCTTGCGCCCGGTTCGTTCGTCTGGCTGCTGATGGGCGGCGGGCTCTCACGGTCGTTCGGGCTTGTGTTCGGCCTGCTGGCAATCCGCGAGGCGTGGCTGCTGTTGCGGGCCGACGAGTTCTCGCGGAGGCGAGTCGGGGCGACGGGAGTGCTCCTCGCCGTGGCGGCCGCGACGCACCTTGAAGCAGCGGCGTTCGCGTGCATGACCTTCGTCCTGATGGCGGCCGCCTCTCCCCGGCGCAATGGCCTGCGACTGTTGGCCGTCTCGGCGGTCGGGGCGGTAGCGGCGGCGCCGTGGTGGGGGCTGGTCGTCGCGCGCCATGGTCTGTGGCCGTTCATCGCGGCGCGCGGTGAAGGCGGGCGGCTCATTGAAGACGGCAACGTTTCGATCGGCTGGATCGAGTACGTCTTGCGGAATCCGCTGTTCACCGGCGAGCCCAACTTCCCGATCATCGGCGTCCTCGGGCTGGCGGGGGCGGCCTGGGCGGTGGCCCACCGCCAGTGGTTCCTGCCAGCGTGGTGGCTCTCGACGATGGTCGTGGGCATGCGGGCCTTCCCGACGTTCACGGCAGTGCCCATCTGCCTGCTGGCAGGGCTCGCGCTCGGGCAGGTGATGCGGTCGGCTCTCGCCGTTGCGCGCGAACGGGAGTGGCGGCTCGTGCCCTCAATGGCATTGCCGGCTATCGCCGTCATCGTGTTCGCAATCGGGAGTCTCGCGGCGCGGAGCAGCGGCCCGCCGCTGACCGACCTTCGCACGCTGTCCGAGGACGACCGCGCGGCGATGGCCTGGGTGGCCGCCGAAACCGAAAGCGACGCGGCGTTCGCGGTCATCCCGCCGTACCGCTGGTGGGCCGACTCCGCTTCCGAGTGGTTCCCGGCGCTCGGCGAGCGCACGAGCGTGGCCACACCCCATGGGTATGAGTGGGTGCCGGGCGAGTTCGGGCATCGCGAGTGGCTCCACTGGCGCCTGAGCCGCTGCGCCGGCGGAGACGTCGCCTGCGTCGAGGAGGCGCTGGCGAAGGGAAAGGCGTCGGTCACGCATCTCTACCTGCCCTCAGGCTGCTGCGAAGGACTGAAGGAGTCGGTACGGTCGTCGCCCGCGTACGAAGTGATTTACGACCGTGAGGTGCTGGTGGCGCGGCGGGTCACGCCGGCGCCGGTGGACGCGGCGCGCGTATCGAGATAGCAGTTGACCGGTAGTGGAACCGAGTTGGGCATGTTCAAACGTTGGATTATTACAAAAGCATAACGTTTCTTGGGGACGTTACACACAAACGAGACGCAAACGCGCGTCTGTGCTAAATTGCCGCAGTTCTCCCGCTGGCCCCGGCGGTGGGAGAACACGACTGGAGAAGGTACACCGCTGACCCGTCCTTTACTCGGCCCTGGGAGATCGCCGAAGGGGGGAAAATGCGGGCCAGTTCGCCTGTGGTGGCCACACCTGGGGAGTGGAGCGGCCCAGACGGGAAGGGGGGCGCGAGCGACGACCAGGACTCAACGCCTGTAAATCACGGTCACATGGCGTGAGCGCGTCTTCCACGGGGAGACGCAGAACCCCGCGACGGTTACAGCCGCCGCGGGGCAGAATGCAGGGAGTCCGCTAGGCATCCCATGCCGTTTCAGCATATCACCTGAACGACAGGGCCGCTCGGGCATTCCGAGTCTCTCTCTCCTGCATTCGAGCCCTTACGCAAGGACCCATGCCACTCCCGGGGGCCGGCAGCGCCGATCCCCCAGGGGGCGTTCGCATTAGGAGAGAAAAGTATGCGACGGCTCGTCATATACACGGCCAGCGCGCTGGCCGCCCTGGGCATCGGCTTCGCCTTTGCGGCAAGCGATACGCTCAACCAGTCCCATTCGGGGGAGACGCCCCCGCTCAACCTGTTCAACGTCACCGCCGTCTGTGACGCCTGCATGCCGGATGACCCGTACCAGTTCTTCGGCGGGTCGGGCGAAGGCGACATTGGACTTGGCTTCAACATCGCGGCCACTGTGAAGGCCCGGTATGAAGGCAACACCGACACGGTCGTCGAATGGACGCCGGGGCTGCTCCGACAGGGGAGCACGCTCGACACGAGCGACACGCTTACAACCCTTCCCGGCACGGCCAAGATCATCTTCGCCCTGACGGGAAGCTTCGGCATCTTCGACAAGCCATCGGGGAGCGACCCATCGAACTGGGCGCCCGTAGGCGGCGAAACGACGGGCGTCAACTTCGACTACACGCAGGACATCGCCTGTACGCTTCCGTTGCCGGGCGAGGCGCCTCGCGTCTGTTCGAAGACCGACCCGATCGATCTCATTTCGATCAACATCATCGTCGACCTCACGCTCCGCCTGAACATCCACACCGACATCACGCTGAACAGCAATGGCGTGGTAACGGTCCGCAAGGCGGAAATCGTGGGTGGCCAGCCGATTGCCGACCAGGGCATCACTTTCGTGGGCACCTCGCCCTCCACGGTCCAGGACCCGATTTTCGTCTCCTGCACCCAGCCGGCCGGCCAGGACATGCTCTATGCGCTGACCGGGACCACCTGGTCGTCCCCGAACACCGAGGCCGACTACAGCGCCCAGTTCAGCGTCCTGGTTGAAGAGCCGGTGACGGGGATCGACATCTTCGAAGGCAACCTCGGCCCGGCGATCCCGATCGCCAACCTCGGGCTTGGCACGCTGACGACGACGGCGCCGGACATGCAGGCCAACCTCGGGCCCGTGCTTGCCGACGTGACCCCGCCGACCATCAACAGCACCGGCGGCCCGTATGCGGGCGTTGAGGGCACGGCCATCACCTTCACGGCCGACGCCGAGGACAACTGCGGCGAGCCAGTCCTCCGCTGGGACTTCTCGGACGGTGGCGTGGCCTATGGCAACAACGTCCAGCACACCTTCGCCGATGACGGGGTCTACAGCGTCCTCCTCACGGCGATCGACGTCACCGGGCTGACGACGATGGCGACGACCAGCGCGACTGTCAGCAACGTCACGCCGGTGGTCGATGCCGGCCCGGTCAAGTCCTACGACTGGGGCGTCCCGGTCCCACTCCATGCGAACGGCTCGGATGAGGGCGCGGTCGACAACGGCGTGCTGCTCTACAGCTGGGACTTCGACGACCCGAACGACCCGCTGGGGGCCGTCGGCCAGGACGTGGCGCACACGTACTCGCAGCCGGGGACCAGTGACGTCGTCGTGACGGTGATGGACAAGGACGGCGCCTCGTCGACCGACTCCGTCCAGGTGACGGTCACGAAGCGCGACACCTCGGTCGCCTACAACGGCGCGACATTCGGCCGGAAGACGGACACGGTTGCGCTGCGTGCTTCGCTCGTCGACGAGTACGGGGCGGCAGTTGTCGGCCGAACGGTGAACTTCCAGGTCGATGGCGTGTTCGTGGGGAGCGGCCTGACGAACGCCTTCGGCGTGGCCACGTTCATGTGGGCTATCCCCGAGGGCTACGGCGTGGGTACGTTCAATGTTGACGCCTACTTCAACACCGACAGCATGTACAACGCCAGCACCGTGATGAGCTCGATCACGATCGAGAAGGAAATCACGATCCTCACCATCACCGGGCCTTTCCAGTCCAAGCCGTCGCAGAAGGTTTCGCTTTCGGCGAAGCTGACGGACGACGAGGGCAACCCGATTGCGGGGAAGACCGTCGACATCGCGCTTGGCGCCCAGACCTGCAGTGGGACGACCGATGCTGCGGGGATTGCCTCGTGCGAGATCACGAAGCTGAACCAGAAGCCGGGGCTCTATAACCTGAGCGCCATCTTCGCCACCGACGCCGACTACTTCGGCTCAGCCGACCTCGACACGTTCAAGATCGGCAACTAGACCCCGGGGCGCTCCGGCGTCCCACCTTTCCTCGGGCGGGCCCACCCCGGGCCCGCCCTTCTTTTTGGCAAATCGCTTCGTGGCCGTAGCCCCATACCGGCTGTAGAGTCAGGACATGGCCTCGGTCCTTGTCATGGGCGCAAGCGGGTACATCGGCTCGCACCTGGTGCCGTGCCTCATCGCTGCCGGCCATTCGGTTCGCACCGCCTCTCGAAGCCTCGAGGTGCTTTCGGCGCGCGGGTGGGACGAGGCCGACCTCTGTGAAGCGGACGCCCTGCGTCCGGAGACACTCGTTCCCGCTCTGAACGGTATCGAAGTCGCCTACTACCTCGTCCATGCCCTGGGAGCGGGAGCAGGGCGGGCTGCGAGTGATGGGCAGGCGGCCATCAACTTCCGAAACGCGGCGGCTGCCGCCGGAGTGGGGCGAATCGTCTACCTCACCGGCCCGGCGAGTTCCGACAGTCGAGCAGTCGCGGCTGAGGGTCAACTCACGCGGACCGCCGACATTCTGCGAGGTGGCACGGTCCCGGTTACGCAGTTACGGGTCGGGCTGCTGATAGGGGCGGGGAGCGCGCCCTACGAGATCATCCGGTCCCTGGTGGAACAACAGCCCATCCTCGTCATGCCGGGCTGGACCGAGAGGCTGACGCAGCCGATCGCACTCGATGACTTGCTCGGATATCTCGTGGCGCTCGCCGGCATGCCCGAGACCGCTGGATGCACCCTCGATGTCGCGGGGCCGGAAGTCCTGCGCTTCAGCGACCTTCTCCGCCAGTGTGCCGAATTCGAAGGATGCCGGCGCCATTATGTCAGCCTCCCATTCGATGTGCCCGGACTTTCGGCGTTGTGGCTCGGGGTAGTGGCCGATGTCCCGCTGAGCTTTGCCCGACCGTTCGTCGCGGGACTCCTCTCCGATCGCGTCGCCGATACGCGGCGCACACAGGAACTCATGCCGCGCAAACTCCTGACGTTTCGCGAGGCGCTCCAAATTGCTTCTCAGCGCGACGAACCGCTTCCGGCGCGGTGGGTGGAGGGCGTCCTGGCGTTTCAGAACTACAGCGGCGAGCACGTGTTCTATTCGAAAGTCGAGCGCAGAGCAGTACGCGTAAAGGCGCCGGCCGAGGAGATGTGGCGGGTAGTGGAGACCATCGGGGGAAAGAACGGCTACTTCTTCGGAGACTTCCTGTGGAGACTGCGCGGGGCAGTGGATCGCGCCATCGGGGGCGTCGGCATGTTCCGGGGCCGACGCCATGCGACCATGCTCCGCCCGGGTGACGCGGTGGACTTTTGGCGCGTTGTAGCAGTCGAGGCGCCGAGCAAGCTCACATTGGCGGCCGAAATGAAGCTGCCCGGTGAGGCGATCCTCCAGTTCGAAGTCACACCGATCGACTCCTCGGCGTGCCGGCTCGTCATGGAGGCTCGCTTTCACCCCTCGGGGATCCCCGGGTTGCTCTACTGGTACGCGCTGTTACCCATCCATTCGATCATCTTCCGGCGCATGCCCGACAGGCTCGGTCGCCGGGCCGAGAACGAGTGGAAGAGGCGGCGGCCGGCCCACTAGAAACAGCAGGGGGCAATGACGGTGGTGGCCCAGGCCAGCCATGGACGGTGGTGGCAGGCTATCCTTCGCCCTGGTGGGGGAAGTCCGTGCCGCTCGTCGAACTCGGGCCGGGGCGCGTGCCGGGCAACAGGGCCCGGACGATCGTCCAGCCCAGCCGCGCGAGCAGTTGCGGGTCGAGCATGCGAAAGGAGATGTCGCGGTAGGGAGCGCTGCCGGTGAACATGTCCCAGAGGATC
>DATBWD010000084.1:0-25290 GCA_036515015.1 Tepidiformaceae bacterium | reverse complement strand
CCAGATGGCGAACCGCCGCGCCGGCAATGCCCACACCAAGAGCCGCGGCGAAGTCGCCGGCTCCACCGCCAAGACCCGTCGCCAGAAGGGCCTCGGCCGCTCGCGCCAGGGCGGCATCCGCGCGCCCCACCATGTCGGCGGCGGCGTCGCCCATGGGCCTCGCCACCACAGCTTCGCCAAGGACCTCCCGAAGCGGATGCGGCGGCTCGCCCTTCGTTCCGCGCTCAGCAGCCATGCCGCGGGCGAAACGCTCCTCGTGGTCGACGGGCTCATCCCCGCTGAACCGAAGACCAGGGCGGTCCAGGCCACGCTCGCGGCCCTCTCGATCGACCGCGCGGCCCTCGTCGTCAGCGGCGAACACGAGCCGAATCTCGTCCTCGCCGCCCGGAACATCGATATCGTGAAGGCCCTCCCGGCCGCCAACCTCAACGTCGTCGACCTCGTCAATGCCCACCGGCTGCTCATGACCGAGGACGCCGTCCGCAAGATCGAAGCCCTCTGGGGCGGCGAAAACCTCAAGCCCCACCGTGGCCGCGTGCAGGAGGCTGTCTGATGCCGCGCGAAATCCATCCCTACGGCGTCCTCCTTCGCCCGCTGGTCACGGAAAAAACGACCGTCCTCACCGGCCAGGACAAATACGTCTTCGAAGTCGACCCGCGCGCCAACAAGAACCAGATCAAGGAAGCGGTCGAACTCGCCTTCAGCGTCCGCGTCACCGACGTGAACACGATGAGGATGAAGGGCAAGCCGCGCCGCTGGGGCCGCAAGATTACCCACGCGCCGAACTGGAAGAAGGCCGTCGTGACCCTCGTCCCCGGCGACAAGATCGAACTGTTCGAGGGGATCTAAGCCATGCCGATAAAGCAGTACAAGCCAACATCCCCCGGGCGCCGTAACGCCAGCGGCCAGACCTTTTCGGAAATCACCAAGTCGAGGCCCGAAAAGTCACTGACCGAATCGCTCAAGAAGCGAAACGCCGGCCGCAATCAGCAGGGCCGCATCACCGTGCGTCACCGCGGCGGTGGCAACCGCCGCCTGTACCGGATCATCGACTGGCGCCGCAACAAGCCGGGCGTGCCCGCTCGCGTCGTCGCCATCGAATACGACCCGAACCGGACGGCCCGCATCGCCCTTCTCCAGTACGCCGATGGCGAAAAGCGCTACATCCTCGCGCCGAACGGCCTCGCCGTCGGGGCCGTCCTCATGAGCGGCGCCGATGCCGAAGTGCGCGTGGGCAACTCCCTGCCCCTCGCCAACATGCCGACCGGTACCCAGGTCCATAACATCGAACTGACGCCTGGCAAGGGCGGCCAGATGGTCAGGAGTGCCGGCGTCTCGGCCCAGCTCATGGCCAAGGAAGGCGACTACGCCCTCGTCCGCCTGCCCAGTGGTGAAATGCGCCGCGTCCGCATCGAATGCGTCGCCACCATCGGCCAGGTCGGCAACGTCGAACACTCGCTCGTCAAGCTCGGCAAGGCCGGGCGCACCCGCCATCGCGGCCGCAGGCCACAGGTCCGCGGCTCCGTCATGAACCCCCGCGACCATCCTCACGGTGGTGGCGAAGGCCGGGCACCTATCGGTATGCCCGGCCCCAAGACCCCCTGGGGCAAGCCGACCCTCGGCTATCGCACCCGCAAGAACAAGCGCACCGATAAATTCATTCAGCGCCGCCGGACCAAGTAGGAGCACGACATGTCACGTTCAACCAAGAAGGGCCCCTACATCCACCCTTCCCTCGAAAAGAAGGTGCTGGCGATGCGCGCCTCCAACCAGAAGGGCCTCATCAAGACCTGGTCCCGCGCTTCGACCATCCTCCCCGACATGATCGGCCTGAACATCGCCGTCCACGACGGCCGCCGCCACATCCCCGTGTTCGTCACGGAAAACATGGTCGGTCACAAGCTTGGCGAATTTGCCCTCACCCGGACCTTCCGGGGCCACGTCTCCAAGAGCGACCGCCAGAGCAAGGTGAGGCGCTAGTGATGGAAGTCAAAGCCGTCGCCCGCAACGTCAACGCCTCTCCGCGCAAGATGCGCCTCATCCTCGAACGACTGCCCGGCCTCTCCGTCGATCAGTCGCTCGCGCTGCTGCGCTATGTGCAGTCGCCCCATGCCCGGTCCGTCTCGAAAGTCGTCCTTTCGGCCGCCTCCAACGCCGAAAACAACTTCGACCTGGCCGTCGACGACCTCGTCATCAAGCGCGCTTTTGCCGATGAGGGTCGCACCATGAAGCGATTCCGCCCCCGCTCTCGCGGACGCGTCAGCCCCATCCTCAAGCGCTCCACCCACATCACCATCATCCTCGACGAGCGGGAGGGCTAACCTATGGGCCAGAAAGTACACCCCCACGGCTTCCGCGTAGGCATCATCTACGACTGGGAATCCAAGTGGTTCGCCGAACGTGACTACACCGAGCGCCTCCACCAGGACCTCGAAGTCCGCCGCTTCGTCCTCAAGGAACTCCCGGATGCAAGCATCAGCCGGATGGAGATCGACCGTAACGCTAACCTCGTGACGGTCACCATCCACACGGCCAAACCGGGCATCGTCATCGGTCGCGGTGGCACCAAGGTCGAAGAACTGCGGAACGCCCTCGAACGTTTCACGGGCGGCCGCATCCGCGTCAACATCCAGGAAATCCGCACGCCGGAACTCGATGCCTACCTTGTCGCCCGCTCCGTCGCCGATCAGCTCGAACGCCGCGTGGCCTTCCGCCGCGCCGTCAAGCAGGCTGTGCAACGGACCATGCAGCGCGGCGCGCTCGGCGTCCGCGTCGCCGTCGCGGGCCGCCTCGGCGGCGCCGAAATGTCCCGCCGCGAATCGGATACCGCCGGCCGAGTGCCGCGGCACACCCTTCGCGCCGACATCGACTACGGCCTTGCCGAAGCGCACACCACCTTCGGGCGCATCGGCGTCAAGGTCTGGATCTACAAGGGCAACATCCTCCCCGAACCCCCGATGGAACGCCGCCGGGAAGAGGAAGAGGAAGTCCCGCCCCCCGCTCCCGTAGCCCCGGTCCGGGTCGAACCCGACCTCGCCGCCGGGCCTGCAACCCCGCCACACACGGCAATCACCATGGAGCAACAGGCCGCCGTCCAGCGCGAAGCCCAGGACAAGGGGGAATAACCGATGCTGCAGCCTCGTCGCGTCAAGCACCGCAAGCAGCACCGCGGCCGCATGTCCGGCACCGCCCTCACGGGCAACTTCATCGCGTTCGGCGAATTCGGGCTCCAGGCGCAGGGTGCGGCGTGGATCGATTCCCGCCACATCGAAAGCGCCCGCCGCGCCATCACCCACGAAATGAAGCGCGGTGGCAAAGTCTGGATCCGCATCTTCCCGGACAAGCCCGTCACCGCAAAGCCGGCCGAAACGCGCATGGGTTCCGGTAAGGGCGCACCCGACCGCTGGGTCGCCGTCGTCAAACCGAATCGCGTCATGTTCGAAGTCGCCGGCGTACCCGAACCGGTCGCTCGGGAGGCCCTGCGCCTCGCAGCCCACAAACTCCCCGTGCCGACGAAAATCGTGCAACGGGATGAACTGGCGGTATAGCGATGGCAAAGCAACCAGCCGAAGAACTGCGCCGTCTCGATGACGTCCGCCTCGACCACGAAATCAACGAAGCGTACCGGGCGCTGTTCACCCTGCGCTTCCAGCACGCCAGCCGCCAGCTGGAAAACTACCGCGAACTGCGCAACGCCCGGCGCCGGATTGCCCGCCTGCGCACGGTCAAGCGCGAACGCCAGCTCACTGCCATCGAAGGCGAGGAATAACCATGGGCCAGCAACGCGTCATCCAGGGCACTGTTGTTAGCAACAAGATGGACAAGACCGTCGTGGTCACCGTCGAACGCCGTAAGAAGCACCGGCTCTACCACAAGGTCCTGTCGCTTACCGAGCGCTTCAAGGCGCACGACGAAGATAACGCCTGCCAGCTCGGCGACATCGTCCGCATCCAGGAGTCGCGCCCCATCTCCAAGGACAAGCGCTGGCGCGTCATCGAGATCCTCAGCCGCGGCGACGTGGCCGAAATAGCCCCGCAGGCCATCGGCCGGGAGATCGAAGAGACCGCCCAGGTCGCGCCGAAGTCGGAGGTGCGAGAGTGATCCAGCAGGAAACCAGGCTCAAGGTCGCCGATAACTCCGGCGCCCGTTCGCTCCTCTGCATCCGCGTCCTCGGTGGCAGCCGCCGCCGCTATGCGCGCCCCGGCGACACCATCGTCGCCAGCGTCAAGGTGGCCCAGCCCAACTCCGCCGTGAAAAAGGGCGATGTCGTCAAGGCTGTCGTCGTCCGCGTCGCGAAGGAATACGGCCGGCCCGATGGCTCCTACATCCGCTTCGATGAAAACGCCGCCGTCCTCCTCGCCAGCGACGGCGAAAACCCGCGAGGCACTCGCATCTTCGGCCCCGTTGCTCGCGAACTGCGCGACCGCAACTTCATGAAGATCGTCTCCCTCGCCCCGGAGGTGCTCTAATGCCCGCCAAGCTCAAGCGCGGCGACCGCGTCGTCGTCATCGCCGGCAAGGACCGGGGCAAGCGCGGCACCATCCGCCACGTCGTGAACAAACACGACCGCGTGGTCGTCGAAGGCGTGAACATCGTCAAGCGCCACCAGCGCGCCCGCGCCCAGGGCCAGCAGTCTCAGATCGTGGAAAAGGAAGCCCCCATCCACGTCAGTAACGTCATGCTCATCGACCCGAATACCGACGAGCCCACCCGCGTCACCTTCCGGCAACGCGACGATGGCACCAAGGTCCGGGTCGGCAAGCGCAGCGGAGAGGACATCGAATAATGCCGCCGCGAATGAAAGACCGCTACGAAGCGGACGTCCTGCCTGCGCTCCGCGAGCACTTCAAGTATGAGAACGTCATGCAGGTGCCACGCATCACCAAGATCGTGGTCAACATCGGCATGGGCGAAGCCCTCACCGATGGCAACGCGCTCGACCGCGCTGCCGAAGACGTCGCCGCCATCACGGGCCAGAAGCCGGTCATCACGCGCGCCAAGCGCTCGATCGCGAACTTCCGGCTGCGCGAAGGCAACGCCATCGGCGTCGCCACCACCCTCCGTGGCGCCCGCATGTATGAATTCCTGGACCGCCTCATGAGCGCGGCGCTCCCCCGCATCCGCGACTTCCAGGGGCTCAACCCCAACGCCTTCGATGGCCGCGGCAACTATAGCCTCGGCATCCGGGAACAACTCATCTTCCCGGAAATCGAATACGACAAGGTCGATAAGGTCCGCGGCATGCAGGTGACAATCGTCACCACCGCGCGCAACGACGAAGAGGGCCGCCGCCTGCTCGAACTCATGGGCATGCCCTTCAGGAAGAATTAGGAGAACCGCCGTGGCATCTAAGGGCATCGTCAACCGCGACCTGCGCCGCAAACAGCTTCACGACAAGTACGCTGACCAGCGCCGCGCCATCAAAGAGGAACTGAGGCACTCCTGGGAGAACCCCCAGAAGGTCGCCCAGCTGTATGCCGAACTGCGGAAGCTGCCCCTCAACAGCAGCCCCACCCGCCTCCATAACCGTGACTTCGTCACGGGCCGCCCCAGGGCCTATATCCGCAAGTTCGGCCTCTCGCGCATCACCTTCCGGGAACTCGCCCACCGCGGCTTCCTGCCGGGGGTTACAAAGTCCAGCTGGTAAGTGCCAACGCAAACGCCAGAGGGGAAGTGGTATGAACGTAAATGATCCAATAGCCGATATGCTGACCCGCATCCGCAATGCGGTCGCCTCGCGCCATGACCAGGTGGTCATCCCGGCTTCCAAGATGAAGATCTCGATTGCCCAGGTCCTCAAGGACGAAGGCTTCATCCGGGACTTCAGCGTCGTCGCGGAAGATGGCAAGGCTCAATCCGACCTCCGCGTCGAACTGAGCTACGGCGGCCGCCGCCAGCCCGTCCTGAACGGGCTCCAGCGCGTCAGCAAACCGGGCCTTCGCGTCTATGTCCAGCGCCGCGAAATCCCTCGCGTCTATGGCGGGCTCGGAATCGCCATCCTCTCAACGCCGAAAGGCATCATGACCGGGCAGGAGGCCCGCCGCCAGGAAGTCGGCGGCGAACTCCTGTGCTACGTCTGGTAGGAGCGCCACCATGTCGAGAATCGGTCGCCAGCCAGTCACCATCGCCAACAACGTCGAAATCACCATCGACGAAAACAACTTCGTGACCGTTAAGGGCCCGAAGGGCACACTCCAGCGCCAGTTCCCCCGGACCATGCAGTTCACCCGGGAAGATGACGCCATCACTGTCGCCCGCCCCAACGACGAAGGGAAGCAGCGCGCACTCCACGGCCTCTCGCGCTCGCTCCTCAACAACATGGTCATGGGTGTGACCACCGGCTTCACGAAGTCGCTCGAAGTCCAGGGCGTTGGCTACCGTGCCCTGTTGCAGGGCTCCAACCTGCAACTTGCCCTCGGCCTCTCCCACCCCGTCATCGTGACCCCGCCCGAAGGCGTCACCTTCACCGTCGAAGGCCCCCGCATCCACGTCCAGGGGATCGACAAGGAAGAGATCGGCCAGGTCGCCGCCAACATCCGAAAGCTCCGTCCCCCCGAGCCCTACAAGGGCAAGGGCATCCGCTATCTCGGCGAGCGCGTCCGCCGCAAGGCCGGCAAGGCCGGGAAGGTAGGCAGATAATGGCCAGGGTTACAAGCACCCTCGCACGGCAGCGCCGCCACGGCCGCGTCCGCCGCAAGGTCGCCGGTGGCGTCGAACGGCCGAGGCTCAACGTCTTCCGCAGCTCGTCCCACATCTATGCCCAGGTGATCGACGACACTGCTGGCCGCACCCTTGCCGCAGCCAGCGACCTCGACAAGGACCTCGCCGCCGCGATAAAGGGCAAGTCCAAGACGGAACGCGCCCAGGCGGTCGGCAAGGCAGTCGCCGAGCGCGCGAAGGCTAACGGCGTCTCGCTCGTCGTCTTCGACCGCGGCGGCTACAAGTACCACGGTCGCGTCAAGGCGCTCGCCGATGCCGCCCGCGAAGCAGGATTGGGGTTCTAAATGGTGAATCAGCCCGACCACGGCCAGGAAGAACTGACCGAAAAAGTCATCTACATCAACCGCGTCGCCAAGGTGGTGAAGGGCGGCCGCCGCTTCAGCTTCAGCGCCCTCATCGTCGTCGGCGATGGCAATGGCAGCGTCGGAATCGGCCTCGGCAAGGCCAACGAAGTCCCCGAAGCCATCCGCAAGGGGGCGACCCTCGCCCGCAAGCAGATGGTCCGCATCCCGATGCACGGCGGCACCATCGCCCACCCCCTCCTCGCCCGCTACGGCGCCGCGCGCATCATGATGAAGCCCGCCAGCCACGGTACCGGCGTCATCGCCGGTGGCGCGGTCCGCGCCATCATGGAAGCGGCCGGCGTCACCGATGTGCTCGCCAAGTCGCTCGGCAGCCGCAACCCGATCAACGTTGCTCGTGCCACCATCGACGGCCTCTCCTCGCTCCGGGACCCGCGTGGCGCCCGCGAACGCCGGCTCGCCATCTCCCAGGGAGGCAGCTAGCCGTGGCCAACATCCAGATCACCTGGCGCAAGAGCGCAATCGGCTACCGCCAGGACCAGAAAGACACCATCCGCAAGCTCGGCTTGCGGCGCCTCAACCAGACGGTGGAGCACCCCGATTCCCCCGCCCTCCGCGGGATGATCGCCCGGGTGCAACACCTCATTGATGTGCGGGAGGGAGACACAACGTGAGCATCGGCGCACACGAACTCGCGCCGGATAAGGGTGCGACACACGCGAAGAAGCGCGTTGGCCGCGGTAACTCCAGCGGCCATGGCACCTATTCCGGCAAGGGCCTCAAGGGCCAGAAATCCCGCAGCGGCGGCAAGATCCGCCAGGGCTTCGAAGGCGGTCAGCTTCCGCTCATCCGGCGGATGCACGTCCTCCGCGGCTTCAACAACAAGTGGAAGGTCTACTACCAGCCGGTCAACGTTTCCGCGCTCGAACGCTTCGATGCCGGTACCGACGTCACCCCTGAGACCCTCCGCAGCGCCGGCATCGTCAAGCACCTCCGCCAGCCGGTGAAGATCCTCGGGGACGGCGAACTTTCGAAGAAACTCAACATCACCGCGAACGCCTTCACCGCTGCGGCGAAGGCCAAGATCGAAGCCGCCGGCGGCACCGCCACCCTCATCGCCGCCAGCGAAGAAGCGGGGGATAACTAGTCGTGGCCACCCAGCCAGCTTCCCGGCCGCGCCTGCTCCAGGCCATGGTCGACGCCTTCCGCCAGACGGATGTGCGCCGGAAGCTGCTGTTCACCTTCGCCATGCTCGTCGTCTTCCGCTTCGTTGCCCACGTGCCCATCCCGAACGTGGACCGCGATGCGCTGAGCACGGCCTTCGAAGGCAACGCCATCCTCGACTTCCTCAGCATCTTCTCGGGTGGGGCGCTCCAGAACCTCAGCGTCGCCGCCCTCGGTGTGTACCCCTACATCACCGCCTCGATCATCATGCAGATCATGACTCCGCTTGTGCCGCGCTTCCGCGCGCTCAGCGAAGAAGGCGAACAGGGCCGCCGCCGCATCCAGCTCTACACCCACTGGCTCGCCGTCCCGATGGCCTTCGTCCAGGGCTACGGCCAGATCCTCTTCATCAACAACCAGGGCGGCGGCGCCGTCGTCCGCGACTTCGGCCTCCAGAACGACATGGTCGGGACCCTGGCCACGCTCTTCACCCTCGCCGCCGGCACCATGTTCCTCGTCTGGATCGGCGAACTCATCACCGAAAACGGCATCGGCAACGGCGTCTCGCTCATCATCTTCGGCGGCATCGTCGCCGTACTCCCCGGCATGATCCCGAACATCACCACCCAGTCGCTCGTGGCAGTCATTGGGATCGCGGCCTTCGCCTTCGCTCTCACCTTTTTCATCGTCTTCTTCCAGGAGGCCCAGCGGAGAGTGCCAGTCCAATATGCCCGCTCTGCCTTCAGAGGCGGACGCATGTATCGCCAGCAGGGCCAGAGCCACATCCCCCTGCGCGTCAACATGGCCGGCATGATCCCGCTCATCTTCGCCTTCTCGATCATGATCCTTCCCGCGACCCTCGCCTCCTACTTCGTCGCCAGCGGAGGATGGGTCGGCAGCGTCGCCGACTTCTTCGTCACCCAGTTCCAGGGCGGCCGCGGCGGCAGCGGGAGCGGCATCTACTGGCTCATCCTCTTCCTCCTCGTCATCGCCTTCACCTTCTTCTACACGATGGTCCAATACCAGCAGCAGCAGATGGCGAAAACGCTCCAGCGCCAGGGCGCCTTCATCCCCGGTATCCGCCCGGGCCCGCCGACCGAGGCCTACCTCATGCGTGTCGTTACCCGCATCACGTGGGGCGGCGCCTTCTTCCTCGGATTCGTCGCCATCACGCCCTACTTCATTGGCCTCGTCACCGATGTCCAGGCACTCACCATCTCGAGCACCGGCTTCCTCATCGTCGTCGCGGTCGTGCTCGACACCATGAAGCAACTCGAAGCCCAGCTCCTGATGCGCAACTACGAAGGGTTCATACGCTAAGTGTTCATCGTACTGCTCGGGCCGCCCGGTGCCGGCAAAGGCACCCAGGCGCAGCGAATCGCTGCGGAAACGGGGCTGCTTCACGTCTCCACCGGCGACATGTTCCGCGAGAACGTCAAGAACCAGACGGAACTCGGCAAGCTCGCCGCTTCCTACATGGATAAGGGCGAACTCGTCCCCGACGACGTCACCATCCGCATGCTCGTCGAACGCATCGGCCGCCCGGATGCCGCCGAAGGCGTCATGTTCGATGGCTTCCCCCGCAACGTCGTCCAGGCCGTCGCCCTCGATGAGGCCCTTGCCGCCGGTGGCAAGACGATCGACCGCGCGCTCCTCATCCAGGTCGACGACGAAGAACTCATTGCTCGACTCGGCGGGCGCTGGATTTGCCGCAACTGCGGCCGCCTCTACCACGAACGCAACGACCCGCCGAAGGTGCCCGGCCGCTGCGACGCCTGCGGCGGCGAACTCTACCAGCGCGAAGACGACCGCCCCGAAGTCGTCCGCACACGGCTCGAAAAGCAGAAGCCCCCGGCCGCCCTCATCGACCACTACCGCAAGGCCGGCGTCCTCCGCGAAATCGATGGCAAGCAGTCGCTCGACGACGTCACCCGCGACCTCCTCGGGGCCATCCGCTCGTGATCAAGCTCAAGTCCGAAGACGAGCTGAAGATCATGCGTGACGCGGGCCGGATCGTCGGCCAGACACTTGCGCAACTACGCGAGATGATTCGCCCCGGCCTCAACGTGCTCGAGATCGAAGCCTTCGTCCGCGAAGAATTCGCCCGCCACAAGGCGAAGGAAACCTTCCTCAACTACCAGCCCTCTCCGCGCTTTCCCCCCTACCCCTCGAACGTCTGCGTCAGCATCAACGAGGAACTTGTCCACGGCATCCCACGGGACCGCGTGCTCAAGGCCGGGGATATTGTTACCATGGATCTTGGCGCGACCTACAAGGGGTTCGTTGGCGACTCGGCCATCACCGTAGCTGTCGGCGAAGTGAGCGACGAAGCCGCGAAGCTCATGAAGGTCACCGAAGACGCCCTCTGGGCCGGGATTCGCGCCGCCCGCACAGGCAAGGTCCTCAACGACATCTGTGCGGCCATCGAAGACGCCATCACCCCCAGCGGCTATTCCATCGTCCGGCAATACGTCGGCCATGGCGTCGGCCGCGAGATGCACGAGGACCCCCAGGTCCCCAACTACAGGATGCGCTTCAAGGGCCCGCCCCTTCGCACAGGGCTGGTCCTTGCGCTCGAACCCATGGTCAACATCGGTGGTCCCGAAACCGTCGAGTGCGAGGACGGCTGGACTGTAAAGACGAAAGACGGTAGCTTATGCTGTCATTTCGAGCATACGATAGCTATTCGAGAAGGACGTGACGCCGAAGTGCTCACGCTCCCCTAGGAGACTGCGTACGAGAAAAGCTGTATGGCCAAGAAGGACGCGATCGAAGTAGAAGGAGTTGTCACAGAACCGCTGCCAAACGCCATGTTTCGGGTCGAGCTCGCTAACGGCCCCCCCGTCCTTGCTCACGTCAGCGGAAAACTCCGAATGCACTTCATCAAAATCCTCCCCGGCGACCGTGTCCTGGTGGAACTCTCCCCCTACGACCTCGGCCGCGGCCGTATCACCTACCGCTTTAACGAACGGCGGATGGCAGCATCCGTTTCAGGAGAATCATGAAGGTCCGAGCCTCAGTCAAAACACGATGCGACAAGTGCAAAGTCATCCGCCGCCACGGTCGCGTCATGGTGATCTGCGAAAACCCAAAGCATAAGCAGCGTCAGGGGTAGCCCAGTGGCACGTATTTCAGGCGTCGATATTCCCAACGATAAGCGCATCGAAGTCGCGCTAACCTACATCTATGGCATCGGGCTCACCCGCTCTCAGAAGATTCTCGCTCAGGCCGCCATCAGCCCCGATACCAAGACGCGCGAACTCACCGATGAGGAACTCCTCCGCATCCGCGATGTCATCGACAAGAACTTCATCGTCGAAGGCGACCTCCGGCGCGAAGTGCGCCAGAACATCGGGCGCCTCATCGAAATCAACTGCTACCGCGGCCAGCGCCACCGGCGCAACCTTCCCGTCCATGGCCAGCGGACTCGCACCAACGCCCGCCAGAAGCGCGGAGCGCGCAAGACAGTCGCCGGCAAGCGCCGCGCAGGAAAGAAGTAAGAGGTAGGGCGAACTATGGCCGATGCAAAGAAAGGCGCAGGTGCTCGCCGTGGCCGCCGCCGCGAACGGAAGTCCATCCCCCGCGGCAAGGCGTTCATCAAGAGCACCTTCAACAACACCCTCGTTACCCTGACCGACCCCAACGGCAACGTCGTCTCCTGGGCCAGCGCCGGCGGCTCCGGCTTCAAGGGCTCGCGCAAGAGCACGCCCTTCGCCGCCCAGATGGCCGGCGAAAAGGCCGCCCGCGCCGCGATGGACAACGGCATGCAAACCGTCGAAGTCTATGTCCGCGGCGCCGGCAGCGGGCGTGAAGCGGCCATCCGCTCCCTCCAGGCTGCCGGCCTCACCGTCACCGCCATCCGCGACGTCACCCCCATCCCCCACAACGGCTGCCGCGCTCCCAAGCGGCGGCGAGTGTAGGAGCAAAGACCCTCCCAATGGCACGTTATACTGGCCCCGTTTGCCGCCTCTGCCGCCGTCACGGCGAAAAGCTCTTCCTCAAGGGAGAGCGCTGCTTCACGCCCAAGTGCAGCTTCGAACGCCGCCCAAACCCGCCTGGCCCCCGCCCGGCTCGCCGCCGCAAGATCAGCGACCGCGGCCTCCAGCTTCGCGAAAAGCAGCGCGCCCGCGTCGCCTATGGCGTGCTCGAAAAGCAGTTCGTCAAGTACTACAAGGAAGCCATCCGCCGCCCCGGCGTCTCAGGCGAAAACCTTGTCCGTCTGCTCGAAACGCGGCTCGATAACATCATCTACCGCCTGGGATTCGCCGATTCCCGCAACCAGGCCCGCCAGATCGTCCGTCACGGCCTCATCTCCGTGAACGGCCACAAACTCGATATCCCCTCCGCCCACCTGAAGGAAGGCGATGCCATCGGCTTCACCCCCCGCGGTGTCCGAAGCGAATACTTCAAAATCGTGCAGGAGACCATCAAGTCCAAGAACCCGCCCTCGTGGCTCACCCTCGATGCCGCGGGCATGGCCGGCCACGTCGCCGGCTCGCCCACCGTCGCCCACGGTGAGACCCACCTGTTCAACGAAAACGTCATCATCGAGTACTACTCGCGCTAAGCGGGCAGTGCTCACGCACGATTGTTGAGGCTCATAACGCAATGATGGAATCCATGGAGTTGATCGGACAGGCGCCTGAAGAGGTCGTCCCACAGCTCAACGTCGAAGAGGAAACCGAAACCTACGCCCGTCTCGTCGCCGAACCCCTCGAGGCCGGCTACGGCATTACCCTCGGCAACGCCCTGCGGCGCGTCCTCCTCAGCTCGCTCGAAGGTGCGGCCATCACCTCCGTCCGCATCGACCAGGTCGAGCACGAATTCTCCACCATCCCCGGCATGCAGGAAGACACCACGGAATTCCTCCTCAACGTGAAGGAAATCCGGCTCCGCGCTCTCAGCAATCGTCCGGGCACGCTCGCCCTCGATGCCGAAGGCCCGGGCGTCATCACCGCCAGGGACATCCAGGTCCCGGCTGACTTCGAAATCGCCAACCCCGACGTCCACCTGGCCACCCTCGATGGCAAGAACGCCCGGCTCAACGTCGAACTCCACGCCCAGCTCGGCAAGGGCTACATGCCCGCCGGCTCGGTGGAAGGCATGCCTATCGGCGTCATCCCCGTCGATGCTGTCTTCACACCCGTCCGCAAGGTGAACTACCGCGTCGAAAAGACCCGCGTCGGCCAGTCCACGAACTACGACCGCCTCATCCTCGAACTCTGGACCGACGGCACCGTCGGCGCCGTCGACGCCGTGGGCCAGAGCGCGGACATCCTCATGGACCAGTTCTCGCTCTTCAGCGCCATGGGCCGCCCTGAAGTCCCGGCAATCGACCGGGCCTCCGGTTCCACCCTCGCGCTCGCGCCCGACAAGTACAACACGCCCATCGAAGACCTCGCCCTCTCCGTCCGGGCCTACAACTGCCTCAAGCGCAGCGGCCTCATGACAGTCGGCCAGGTCCTCGAAAAGAGCGAGGACGAACTCCTTGCCCTGCGCAACTTCGGCCGCAAGTCCTACGACGAACTGCGCGACCGGCTCATCGAACTCGGCTACGTCGATGGCGAAGCCGAAGGCCTTCAGCCCATTACCGACCCGGCCCGTATCGGGGTCGCCCCGGGCCGCCCGCAGCGCCGGCCCGGCACCGTCCGCACAAGCTCCGTCATCCTCGATGAAGAAGACGAAGAGCAGAGCCTCGGCGCGCTCGGCAAGGCACTCAAGGAAGCACTCAAGGAAGTTGGCGACGATGACCTGCTCGGCGCCGACGATGAGGATTAAGCCATGCGTCACCGCGTAGCCGGCCGCCACCTCGGCCGCGACACTGCCCACCGCCTCTCGCTCTATCGCAACCTGGTCACCGACCTGCTGCGCTACGAACGCATCACCACCACCGAGGCGAAGGCCAAGGAAATTCGCCCCATGGCTGAGCGCATCATCACGCTCGGCCGCCGTGGCGACCTCCATGCCCGCCGCCAGGCCATGCGCTTCGTCTACGACCCCGGCGTCGTCGCCAAGGTCTTCGATGACATCGGCCCCCGCATGCGTGAGCGCCCCGGTGGCTACCTCCGCATCACCGGCATCGAACCCCGCAAGGGCGACGGTGCTCGCATGGCCTCCATCGAACTGGTCGACTTCGTCGATGCGCCGCCGACTCCGCGGCCCCAGCGTGTGACCGCGAGCCCGGCCACGCGCGCCGCCGCCGCCCCGGTCGCCGCCGCCGTCGCCCCACCGCCTGCCGAGGCTGAAGAAAGCGCCACCGAAGCCGTCGAGGCCGAAGTGGAAGAAGCTGTCGCCGAAGCGGTCGAAGAACCCACGGCCGAGGAGGAAACCCCTCGCCCCGACATCGCCGATGAGGAGGTCCAGGAGGACATCGCATCGGCTGAACAGACATCCGCCGAGGCTCACGCTGAAGAGGCGGAAGAAAATCGGCCCGAATCCGACCTGGGCAATTAGCCCGGGCCGGCTGGACCACCGGCTGTGAACGCGAAACGCTTCGCGGCCACGGTCAGCTACGACGGCACGGACTTCGCCGGCTCCCAACGCCAGGCGAATGACCGCACCGTCCAGGGAGAACTGGAAACCGCAGCCGCGGCCCTCTTCGGTGCCGCGGTTCGCGTCGAAATGGCGGGACGCACCGATTCCGGCGTCCACGCCATCGGCCAGGTCGCCGCGTTCAGCGCGGAAACGCTGCTGGACCCGGCAACCGTCGGGCGGGCACTCAATGCCCACCTGCCGGCAGATGTGGCAGTCCGCGACGTGCGCGATGTCCCGATGGGGTTCGACCCCCGTCGCTGGGCCCGCCGCCGCTGGTACCGCTACACCATCTGGAATCAGGAAGAGCGCGCACCGCTGTTGCGGCGCACGGCCTGGCACACGAGGGGCACCCTCGACCTCCAGGCTATGCAAACCGCCGCGGACGCGCTCCCCGGCAGGCAGGACTTCATGGCCTGCTCCGGGACAATCGAAGAAGGCCGGACTTCGGTCCGCACCGTCTTCACCACAGGCTGGCGTTGCGAAAACGGCGTCCTCCTGTTCGACATCGAAGCAGACGCGTTTCTGCCGCAGATGGTCCGCCGCCTCGTCGGCGCCCTCGTCTCGGTGGGACGCCAATCGCTGGAAGTGGAGGAATTCGTCCGCCTGCTACGGCAGGCAGAACCAGGTTCGCTCGGGCCAACCGCCCCTGCCCTTGGGCTCTGCCTCCAGCGCGTGTGGTACGACGAGGGATACGTCATATGAACACCGTGCGAATCAAGGCTTCGCAAATCTACAAGGACTGGCACGTCATCGACGCCGCCGGCCGCCCCCTCGGCCGCGTCGCGACCGAGGCCGCCATCCTGCTCCGCGGCAAGCACAAGCCCACCTATGAGCCCCACCTCGACGACGGCGACTTCGTCATCATCGTGAACGCCGCGAAGATCCGTGTTAGCGGCCGCAAGAGCGAACAGATCAAGTACTACACGCACTCCGGTTACCCCGGCGGCCTCAAGACGCGCAGCTACGAGAAGCAACTCGAACTCTTCCCCGAGCGCATCCTCGAAAAGGCCGTCTGGGGCATGCTTCCCGGCGGACCGCTTGGCAAGGCGATAATGAAGCACCTCAAGGTCTACAAGGGCCCTGAGCACCCGCACGCCTCCCAGATCGCCGGCTCCGAAAAGGCGCGCGTGGCCCGTGCCGAGGCCGGGAATCCGTTCGCCCGCCCGGCCACCCCGCCGCGCCTCCGACCGCTGAGCGTCCCCACCGTGGTCGTTGAAGAAGAAGCGCCGCCCGCCCCTGAGGCCAAGGCCTCGCCAGCCAAGGAAGCGCCCGCCAAGAAGACCACCCGCAAGAAGACGGAAGCTCCCGAGGCAGCGGCCCCGGCCCCGGTCGAGGAAGCACCCGAAGAGGCCGTAGCCGCGGCGCCCGCCGAAGCGCCGGAAGCACCGAAGAAGCGGGCCCCGCGCAAGAAGGCCGAACCCGCCAAAGCCTCTACCGCCAAAGCCTCTACTGCTAAGGCCTCTACCGCGAAGGCCAAGACCACCGAGGAAGAAACTCCCAAGAAGCCTGCTCGCCGTCGCGCGGCGAAGAAGGAGGACTGAGTCCATGGCTGACCAGCACTACTACTATGGGACCGGCCGCCGCAAGACTTCCGTCGCGCGCGTCCGCCTCTACCCCGGCAACGGCGCCGTTGTCATCAATGGCAAGCCGATGGAGGAGATCTTCTCCCGCGACGCTCATCGCAACGAAGTCCTCTCTCCCCTCGTCCGGCTCGGCCGCGAAGGCAAGTTCAGTGCCCAGATAAAATGCCAGGGCGGCGGCATCACCGGCTGGGCCGGCGCCATCCAGATGGGCATCGCCCGTGCACTTGTCGCCTCCGACCCGTCGCTCAAGCCGACCCTGAAGCGCGGCGAAAACCTCCTCACCCGCGACGCCCGCATGAAGGAGCGCAAGAAGGCCGGCCTCAAGCGGGCCCGCAAGGCGCCTCAGTTCACCAAGCGCTAAGTCGCACCAACCAGCCATACAGCGCAGGATGGCCCCTCACCCGAGGGGCCATCCTGTTTTCCGGCCGCCTCGTCGCCCGCGGGCGATCTCTTGTAGGCTTTCCCCATGGCTTCGAGCGCATTCGTCCAGACCGCGGGCATCCGCATGCACTATCTGCAACAGGGCACTGGCGACCCCGTCATCCTCATCCACGGCTTCCCCGAAACGTCGTTCGAATGGCGCCACCAGTTGGCCGCGCTTGGCGAGCACTACGCTGTCTTCGCCCCCGATACCCGCGGCTTCGGCCAGACCGAAAAGCCCGGCAACCGCGTCAGCCGCCACCTTCTCGCCCGCGACATCATCGATTTCATGGATGCCCTCGGCATTGAGCGAGCCGCTGTGGTCGGTCACGACTGGGGCGGCATCATCGCCTTCAAGGTCGCGATCGACTGGCCCGAACGCGTCACCCGCCTGGCCCTGCTCGACACCCTCTGCACGGTCTGGTCTCCCGCCGCCGTCCACGGCTACTGGTTCAAGGCGCAACCGCTCCCCGAGGAGTTCTTCGCCCGCTACCACCGCCAGTTCATCGAGGCCATCTTCACAGGCGAATCGGACCCTCCCCTCCCCGTCCGCCCGGAGTCGCCCTGGCAGACCTCCGGCCGCATGGGCGTCCGCTGGGCCACCGACGACGATGTCGCCCACTACGCCGCCGCCTTCGCCGACCCCGCCAGCCACGAAAGCGCCATCTCCTACTACCGCTACGCCCTGCCGTTCCACCGCGTCATCCCCGACGCCGCCGTTAGCCACGGCGAGCGATTCGAATCCCTCGGCGAGCAGAAGGTCGCCGAAATGTGGCGCAACCCTGAAGGACTCGAAAAGCACCCGCTCTACGCCGACTTCATGGACTACGGCCCCGAGGACCGTCACAAGAGATTCCCGAACCCGGCGCTCTGGATGTACGGCACCTACCTTGCCCGCCGTCCCGCCGAATCTCCGGTCGACCACATCCCCACCGGCAACCCCTTCGTCGACCAGTTCAGTCGCTACTTCCCGGATCTTCGCGCCCGCCGCGTTGATGCCGGCCACTTCTTCCCCGAAGAGGCGCCGGCGGTCACGAACGAGACGCTCCTGGCCTTCCTCTCCGGCCTGATCTAAAGCCTGCTCCGCGCCCACCCGAAGACCCGAACCACCTTCAGGTTCTCGCCATACCGATCGGCCATACCGTATGATGCGCAAATCACACCGCGCCCGCCCGCACCGCCGGTCGAGCAAAAAAGGAACGCTTCTTGGAACTCAAAAATGCTGTCATCGTCGATGGTGCTCGTTCGGCATTCGCCCGCGGCGGCCGGGGCAAACTCGTCGCTACCCGCCTCGATGAGGCCGGCGCAACGGTCCTTCGTGCCCTCCTCGATCGCAACCCGAAGGTCAGCGACTGGATGATCGAAGACATCGCCCTCGGCAACGTGGGCGGTGCGGCCGAGCTCGCTGGCATCGGCGCCGACACCGTGGCGCGCCTCGCCGGCCTCCCCGCCGAAATCTCAGCGGTCGACAGCAACCGCCAGTGCGGGTCCAGCATGGAAACCCTCCACCGGGTCGCCCAGTCCATCATGGTTGGCGCCACTGAGTGCGGCGTCGCCATCGGCATCGAGCGGATGGGTCGCCAGCTTGGCGGCGGCGGTGGCGCCCGCGAGACCACCCGCATCACCGAATTCAACCGTCGCAGGCTCGAACAGACCAGGGCCCAGCGCGACATGGCCCCGAACCACTTCGAAGACTTCAGCGTCCCCTTCCAGGACGAAATCCTCGACTACTCCCCCGTCCTTTCCATGACCCAGACTGCCCAGAACGTCGCCGAAGTCTACGGCCTTAGCCGCGAAGATCTCGACCAGTTCAGCGTCGAAAGCCACCGGAAGGCCGTCGCCGCCTACGAGAAGGGCGCCTACAAGGACGAGATCATCCCCCTCGAAGTCGAAGAACCCGTCTTCAACGACGAAGGAGCCTGGGTCCCGGACTCGCACGGCAAGACCATCGTCTTCGATCGCGACGAGTGCATCCGCCCCGGCACGAACATCGAAGCGCTCGCCCAACTCCCACCGGTCAAGGGAATCGTCAGCCCCACGGGCGCTGAACTCCGGATCACGGCCGGGAATAGCTGCCCGACGAACGACGGCATCAGCGCGGCCCTCATCATGAGCGAGGAAAAGGCACTCGAACTCGGCCTCGAACCACTCGCCCGGATCGTCGGCTTCGGCATTGCCGGCGTGAAGCCCCAGGTGATGGGCCTCGGCCCGGTGCCTTCGACGAAGAAGGCCCTCCGCCATGCCGGCATCACCGCCGACCAGATCGATCGGGTCGAGTTCAACGAAGCGTTCGCCGCCCAGGTCATCCCCACCTGCATGGAACTGGGCATCCCGCTCGACCGCGTCAACGTCAACGGCGGGTCGATCGCGATCGGCCACCCGCTCGGCGCGACAGGCGCCCGCCTTGTCCTCGCCGTTGCCCACGAACTGCGGCGCAGCGGCGGCCGCTACGGGCTCGCCACCCAGTGCATCGGCGCGGGCATGGGCATCAGCACCATCATCGAGCGCATCTAGCCGCTCCCGCCATCGACAGCGAAGTGAGGGGTCATTACGGCCCCTCGCTTCTTATTTCCACATCCCCAGAGTTTCTACCCCGGTCTCCGCGCCCCCGGGAAGGCGTCGTATTCGGCCAGGTACGGCTTCACATCCAACACCGCCGTCCCGTCGATGGCGTCCAGCCCTTTTACCCGTAAGACCCCGCCTTCGCGGCCGAGCAACGCGACCGCCGAAACGCCGAGGTGGTTCGGCCGCAACTGGCTTCGTGTCGCGAGGATGCCATACCGGTTCCCGCCCTCCAGCGTCAGTTCCTCCGGCTTCTCGGGTGCGTCCGCCGCCACGTCCATGTAGAACACCACAATGACGTGGCTGAACGCCTCGATCCCTTCGACCTTTGCCCGGTGCTCGGCCAGCAGTTCGATGCGGCTTTCCACCTTCTCCCAGCCGCGTGGCCGTGGCTTCGCGACCTCGTTTCGCACAAAACCGATGGGATGGACCGTGACCGGCCGGTCATAGGCCGCCCGGGCCGCTACAGGGGCTTTCCTGCGCCAAAATGGCATGTGGCAGAGCATCGCCCCCTGCCACGCCCTCACGCAAGCCTCCTGCCCTTCCTGTGGCCCCAGACTAACCTTCAGCTAACCCGTTGTCCGTGACCGGGAGGCTCTTAGTGTGCTAAAATGTGCAGGTAACCTCGCGTTTTGCCCATCTCCCCCCGCGGGCAGCGCGACAAGGCAGATAGCTCCCTACATATGACGATCCAACAGGCTTCCAGTTCGTACACCGCAGCCAATATCCAGGTGCTCGAAGGGCTTGAGGCTGTTCGCCGTCGCCCCGGAATGTACATCGGTACTACCGACAAGTCCGGCCTCCATCACCTCATCAAGGAACTCGTCGACAACGCCGTCGACGAGGCCATGGCAGGCTACTGCGACCGCATCGAAGTCTTCATCGGCGCCAACGGCTGGTGCACCGTCACCGACAATGGCCGCGGCATCCCGGTTGGTATCCAGAAGCAAACCGGCAAGACCGCCGTCGAAACCGTCATGACCGTCCTCCACGCCGGCGGCAAGTTCGGCGGAGGCGGCTACAAGGTCTCCGGCGGCCTCCATGGCGTCGGCGCCAGCGTCGTCAACGCCCTCTCCGAACAGATGCTCGTCGAAGTCATCCCCGACCCCGATGCCCAGGGGGCCCAGCATGCCGGGAAGGTCTACCGCCAGGAATACTCCCGCGGTGTCCCCCTCGGTGAACTGAGCGCCGAACCCTACAGCGGCCCCATCAAGCGCGGCAGCGTCATTAGCTTCAAGCCCGACTCGACCATCTTCGAAAGCGTCGACTTCGACTTCAAAATCGAAGCCGAACGCCTGCGCCAGTACGCCTACCTCACCAAGGCCGTCTGGTTCCACCTCTTCGACGAGCGCGACGGCCGCGAGGTCAACTACTACTTCGAAGGCGGCATCAAGAGCTTCGTCCGCCACGTGAACCGCGACCGCGAAGCCATCAACTTCGAGCCCATCTACGTTGAACGCGAAATCGACGGGAACACCATCGAAGTCGCCATCCAGTACAACGACGGCTTCAACGAATCCGTCTACACGTTCGCCAACGGCATCAACACGATCGACGGCGGCAGCCACCTCACCGGCTTCCGCACCGCCCTCACGCGCGTCCTCAACGAATATGCCCGCAAGGCCAAGATCCTCAAGGACAATGACCCGAACCTGAGTGGTGACGACGTCCGCGAGGGCCTCGTCGCCGTCGTCTCCGTGAAGCTGCCGGAACCCCAGTTCGAAGGCCAGACGAAGACCCGCCTCGGCAACCTCGAAGTCGCTGCCCAGGTGCAGGGCGTCCTCGCCGATGCCCTCGCCCAGTACCTCGAAGAGAACCCCGGCGACGGCCGCAAGGTCATCGAAAAGTGCATCACCGCCTCCCGCGCCCGCGAAGCCGCCCGCAAGGCTCGCGACCTGGTGCATCGCAAGAGCGCGCTCGAAAGCGGCTCCCTCCCCGGCAAACTTGCCGACTGCTCCACCCGCGACCCCGACGAGGCCGAGATCTTCATCGTTGAGGGCGATAGCGCGGGCGGTTCCGCCAAGCAGGGCCGCGACCGCCGCTTCCAGGCGATCCTCCCCCTCTTCGGCAAGATCCTGAACGTCGAAAAGGCCCGCCCCGACAAGATGCTCGGCCACGAGGCCATCCGCCTCGTCATTTCCGCGCTCGGCACCGGTATCCGTGAAACCTTCGATGTGGCGAAGCTGCGCTACAACAAGGTCATCATCATGACCGACGCCGACGTCGACGGCGCCCACATCCGGACGCTCCTGCTGACCTTCTTCTTCCGTAACATGCCGGATCTCATCGATGGCGGGCATCTCTATATCGCCCAGCCGCCGCTCTACCGCGTCGCCTCCGGCAAGACCATCACCTACCTCTACAGCGACGCCGAACTCGAAGACTTCCGCAAGGGCAAGAAGGGCAACATCAACGTCCAGCGCTTCAAGGGCCTTGGCGAAATGAACGCCGAACAACTCTGGGAAACCACCATGCACCCCGAACGGCGCACGCTCCTCCAGGTCAACGTCGAAGACGCCGCCGCCGCCGACATCGTCTTCTACGAGCTCATGGGCGACGAAGTCAGCCATCGCCGCCGCTTCATCCAGGCCCACGCCACCCAGGTGAAGAACCTCGACGTTTAGCCCCCGGCCCTAAGCGACTCTCGCCTTCGTGATAGTGCCCCGGCATTCCCGCCCATCTCCCACCTCTTGCCAATCGTGAATTGTCACTCTGCCTGTCCACGCTCGGGCTCCGGCTGAGCCCCCACTCCTCCCTCCTCCCTTCCTCCGCGGGATGCGGTATACTGGTGTAGCCGTTATCGCCTCTCAGTGGAGGAAGTGCCACCTGGTGATCCCTGACAGCGAAAACCCGCGAGAGGCCTGTGGTGTCTTCGGAGTCTACGGACCCGATGAAGACGTGGCTCGCCTCACCTTCTACGGGCTCTACGCCCTCCAACATCGCGGTCAGGAAAGCGCCGGGATCGCCACCAGCAACGGCAAAGACTTCAACCTCCGCACCGGTATGGGCCTCGTCTCGCAGGTCTTCGACGAAGAGGATCTCGCCTTCCTTCGCGGCCACATCGCGATCGGCCACACCCGCTACAGCACGTCCGGCGGCTCGATCGCCTGCAACGCACAGCCCATCGTCGTCTACGACCACGAAACAGACGCCCCCATCGCCCTGGCCCACAACGGCAACCTCACCAACGCCGACATCCTCCGCGAAGACCTCCTCGCGCAGGGAATCGATGTCGACTCCACCGCCGACTCGGAACTCATCGCCCACCTCCTCGCCATCGCCCCGGCCGGTACCTGGGAGGAGCGCTTCCACTACGTGATGCGCCGCATCGAAGGCGCCTACAGCCTCGCCATCATGACCCGCGACACGCTCTTCGCCGTCCGCGACCCCATGGGCGTGCGCCCGCTCTGCATCGGCCGTCTCGGAAAGGGCTGGGTCGTCGCATCCGAATCCTGTGCCCTCGAACACCTCGGCATCGAACTCGAGCGTGAAGTGGAACCGGGCGAAGTGATCCAGATCGACGCCAGCGGCATCCGCAGTTTCCATCCCGTTGCCCCGGCCCGGAAGCTCGCCGCCTGCACCTTCGAATACATCTACTTCGCCCGCCCCGACAGCCGCCTGTCGGGGCAACTGATCTATCCCGTGCGTGAAGAGATGGGCGCCCAGTTGGCCCGCGAACACCCCGTCGAGGCCGACATTGTGATCGGCGTCCCCGACTCCGCCATCCCCGCCGCCATCGGCTATGCCCGCGAGGCAGGCCTCCCCTTCCGCGAAGGCCTCGTCAAGAACCGCTACGTCGGCCGGACCTTCATCCAGCCCGACCAGCGCATCCGCGAGGCAGGCGTCAGCCTCAAGTTCAACCCTCTCCCTGAAGTCCTCCGTGGCAAGCGCGTGGTCGTCGTCGACGACAGCATCGTCCGCGGCACTACGACGCCGCGCGTTGTCAGCCTCCTCCGCCGCGCCGGCGCCACCGAAGTCCACATGCGCATCACTGCGCCGCCCATCGTCTCGCCCTGCTTCTTCGGGGTCGACATGGCGACCAAGTGGGAACTGATCGCGGCTAGCAAGTCGGTCGAAGAAGTCCGGCAGCACATCGGCGCCGACTCGCTCGGCCACCTGAGTGTCGAGGGCCTCGTCCAGTCCACCCGGCAAAGCGAGCAGACCCTCTGCAACGCCTGCTTCACCGGTCGCTACCCGATCGATGTCCAGATGCAGATGGACCGCCTCGAACTCGTCGAACGACGGTCGCCCGCCTACGCGGTCTCCGACTCGCTGAACTACGCCGGCGGCCCGTAAACCGCCAACGTCAGACCCCTACTTCCTCGACTTCTCGTTCGCGCGTGGCCTTTGGCGTGGCCGGTGGCCGAGCCTTCCCGAAGAGCACTCGTCGCGCAATCGCCGGCTTCATGATGCTCGGTGGCGGCTCCACCATATGGACGACCCTGGTGAACGCGGTCGCCACCACCGGGTCGGTCGCGGCAACGCGGTTCAGCCGTGAGACGTACCAGTTCACGAACCGTACTGCCGGTGTCAGCCTCCCCTCGACCCCGGGGATGCGCAGGTCGTTCCCGACCGCAATGCTCCACGGGACGTCCACTGCCTTGGATGCCCGCTTAAAGAAGCGCTTTGCCAGGTCGTGCTCGCCTTCAAGTAGCGTCTCGCGGAGGGCTATGGCCTCAGTCGCCGCTACCGTCATCCCCTGCCCGTAGACGGGGTTGAAGCTGCAGATGGCATCGCCCGTCACGAGCAATCCTTCCGGGAACCGCTGCAGGTCCTCGTATCGCAGTCGCCGGCTCGCCGGAAACTTCGTCGAAAGCCCGTCGTCGAGCGGTTCCGCCCCGGCGAGGAGTTCAGGGATGTCCGGCGTTGGCAGCCGCCTCGCGTAGTCCATGAACTCATCCAGCGGCGCGGGTGCGTGCTCACCGAGGTAGCCGGCGAGCGTCACGATCCAGGTATCCTTCCGCACAGCCAGCAGCGCGCCAGCCCGCGGGCAGCCCGGCGTCGCGGGGATGATCGCCCCCAGCCACTCCCCGTCGGGTTCTCGCCGGAACAGGCGCGTCGTGTAGGAGACGTCGATCTTCACCAGTTCCTCGCGCGGCCGCTCGTAGCCCAGCGACTCCAACCACGACCCGAGCCGCGACCCTCGACCGGTGGAATCCACCACCAGGTTGGCGGGGCGCTCCGTTGTCTCGTCGCCGCCGTCAGGCACGGTCACCACGCCCGTCACGCGCGTCCGGTCGGTAGTGGCCATCAGGCCGATCGCCTGGGTCCCCTCTACGATCTCGACGTTCGGCAGCGCGGCCAGCCGCGCGCGAGCCACGCCTTCGAAGGTAGGCCGGTCGCCAAGCAGGCCGGTCAGTCCCGAGGGGTGCGAGATCGCCCGCACCCCATCGCCGACGTTGCGGATCGCGCTCCCGGGGTCTCCGCTGATGCCCCCTCGCGCGATGACGTCATCGGAAAAGCCCGGGAACAACTCCTCCAGGATCTGCGCCCCGCGGATGAGGAGGCCGTGCGTGTGCCGCGACTGCGGCACCCCCCGCCGGTGCTCCCCGATCTCCGGGATCCTGTCACGTTCGATGACCGTTACGCGGTCGAAGTGTTCCGCCAGCGCCCGGGCGGTCACGATTCCGCACATGCTCGCCCCGAGGACAATTGCGTGGTTCTCCATTGCGTCCCCCTTGAACCCTTTAACTCCACAGCCGGGACTTGGGTATTTCGCTGATTTCGGCGAGTTTTATCAAACAATGCACCGGCGAGTCAATGGACAAGAATACCCATTCTGCCTTTGCGCCCGGCCCCGGCCCCAGGACTCGCTCCTGTCGCCTGTCCCCTATCCCCTGTAACCTGAACCCATGGCCGAAGAACGAGCTTATGCCGCCGCCGGAGTCGACCTCGCCGCCCGCGGGCAGTTCGCCCGCAGCCTGCCCGGCATCCTCGCCCAGGCGCGCCGCCCGGAGGTCCTCTCCGATGCCGGGCCGTTTAGCGGCCTCTTTCAGCTCGGCGGC
>DATBWD010000083.1:0-12715 GCA_036515015.1 Tepidiformaceae bacterium | reverse complement strand
CGCCCGGAACTCGGCTTCGCCCTTGAGCGCCAGCACCTTTGTGATCGCCGCCGTCAACGTCGTCTTGCCGTGGTCCACGTGCCCGATCGTGCCGACGTTTACGTGCGGTTTGGTTCGCTCGAACTTTGCCTTCGCCATGGTTCTTTGGTACTCCCTTTTTCTTTCCTGAGCGGCCTTGTGTTGGTGTTTAGTCTCCGCCCGCCTGCTTGCTCAGCTGGGCGGCGATGTTCTTGGGAACTTCTTCGTAGTGGTCGAACTCCATGCTGTAGGTGGCGCGTCCCTGGGTGAGGGAGCGGAGTTCAGTTGAATAGCCGAAGGTTTCGGCGAGCGGTACCTGGGCATGGACGATCTGGGTCTTGCCCATGGAGTCGGAGCCGAGAATCATGCCGCGGCGGCTGTTGATGTCGCCGACGACGGCGCCGAAGTAGTCTTCGGGGCAGCGCACTTCGACGCGCATGATGGGCTCGAGGATGACGATGCCGGCCTTGCGGGCGGCTTCTTTGACGCCGATGGAGCCGGCGTTCTTGAATGCCATTTCCGACGAGTCGACGGGGTGGTAGGAGCCGTCGACGAGTGCGACCTTGACATCGAGCACGGGGTAGCCGGCGAGCACGCCGCCGTGGAGGGCTTCCCTGGCGCCCTGCATGACGGGATTCACGTATTCCTTGGGCACGGAGCCCCCGACGATGCGGTTTTCGAAGACGAAGCCCTGGCCGCGCTCGAGCGGTTCGATCTCGAGCTGGACGACACCGAACTGGCCGCGGCCACCGCTCTGGCGGACGAAGCGGCCTTCGGCCCTGGCGGGGCGGGTGATGGCTTCGCGGTAGCTCACCTGGGGGCGGCCGACATTGGCGGCGACTTTGTGCTCGCGGAGCATGCGGTCGACGATGACTTCGAGGTGGAGTTCGCCCATGCCGGAGATGAGGGTCTGGCCGCTTTCTTCGTCGAACGTCCAGTGGAAGGTGGGGTCTTCCTCGCTCATCTTCATGAGCGACTCGCCCATCTTGTCCTGGTCTTCCTTGGTCTTGGGCTCGAGGGCGACGCGGATGACCGGTTCGGGGAACTGGATGTTTTCGAGGATGACCGGCGCGTCGAGGGCGCAGAGGGTATCGCCGGTGAAGGTCTTCTTCAGGCCGACGGCAGCGGCGATGCCGCCCGCATAGACCACATCGACCTCTTCGCGCTGGTTGGCGTGCATGCGGAGGAGGCGGCCGATTCGCTCGCGTTCGCCCTTGGTGGCGTTGAGGATCGACTCGCCCTGCTTCAGGACGCCGCTGTAGACGCGGAAGTAGGCGAGGCGGCCGACGTAGGGGTCGGAGACGATCTTGAAGGCGATGGCGCTGAGCGGCTCTTCGTCGCTGGCGTGGCGGAGGATTTCGCCGCCGTTCTTGGGGTCGATCCCCTTGACCGGCGGGATTTCAACGGGGCTGGGGAGGTAGTCGACGACGGCATCGAGCATCAGCTGGATGCCTTTGTTCTTCAGAGCGGAGCCACAGAGCACGGGGGTGCACAAGCTTGCGATGGTGGCCCGGCGGATCGCGCCCTTCAACTCGTGGGAGTTGATGTCGCGGCCTTCGATGTAGCTGATCATGATCTGGTCGTCGACGCCGCCGATGTTTTCGATGAGGCGGTCGCGGGCGGCCTCGGCCTCTTCGAGGAACTGGGCCGGGATTTCGCGCCGTTCGGGCTTGTCGCCCTTGTCGCCGCCGAAGAACCAGAAGCACATTTCGATCAGGTCGATGCATCCCTGGAAGTCGGCTTCCGAGCCGGCGGGCAGCTGGATGCAGGCCGGGTTGGCGCCGAGGCGGTCGACCATCATCTCGGTCGTGCGGACGAAGTCGGCGCCGGTGCGGTCCATCTTGTTAACGAAGCAGATGCGGGGGACGCCGTAGCGGTCGGCCTGGCGCCAGACGGTCTCTGACTGGGGCTCGACGCCGGCGACGGCATCGAAGACGACGACGCCGCCATCGAGGACGCGGAGGCTGCGTTCGACTTCAGCGGTGAAGTCGACGTGGCCGGGGGTATCGATGATGTTGATGGTGTGGCCATCCCACTCGGCGGTGGTGGCGGCGGAGGTGATGGTGATCCCGCGTTCGCGTTCCTGTTCCATCCAGTCCATGATGGCGGTGCCTTCATGGGTTTCGCCGATCTTGTAGCTGACCCCGGTGTAATAGAGGACGCGTTCGGTCACGGTGGTCTTACCCGCGTCAATGTGGGCAATGATCCCGATATTCCGGATGCGTTCGATGTCGACGGTACGGGGCATTAGGGCAGTAACTTCCTTCGGGAGCCTCTTACCAGCGGTAGTGGACGAAGGCGCGGTTGGCTTCGGCCATGCGGTGAGTGTCGTCGCGCCGCTTGATGGCGGCGCCGGTCTGGTTCGAAGCGTCGAGCAGTTCGCTGGCAAGCTTTTCGGACATGGAGCGGCCACCGCGGGAGCGCGCCGAGTTCAGGAGCCAGCGCATGGCAAGGGCGATGCGCCGGTCGGGCCGGATTTCGACGGGGACCTGGTAGGTGGCGCCGCCGACGCGGCGGGGCTTGACTTCGAGCACGGGTGTGACGTTGCGGAGGGCCTGCTGGAAGGTATCGAGCGGGTCGCGGCCGTTGACCACCTGGAGCCGTTCGAAGGCGCCATAGACGACGCGTTCGGCGGTGCTCTTTTTGCCACGGGTCATGAGCTTATTGATAAGGATCTGGACCTGGACGTTGTTGTAGCGCGGGTCGGGCGGGATCGCTCGCTTTGCTGGTCGGTTGCGTCGTGCCATGGTTCAGGTCTCCCGAGAGTCTGTGCGTAGAAAACCGGCCTTAGCGGCGGCCGGCGGGCTGGGCATTCTTGCGAGTGCCATATTTGCTGCGTCCCTGCTTGCGGTTGTTGACACCGGTTGCATCGAGGGCGCCCCGGACGATGTGGTAGCGGACGCCGGGGAGGTCCTTCACGCGTCCACCGCGGACGAGGACGACGGAGTGCTCCTGGAGGCTGTGGCCTTCGCCGGGGATGTAGGCGGTGACTTCGATCCCGTTGGTGAGGCGCACGCGGGCGACTTTTCGGAGGGCCGAGTTCGGCTTCTTCGGCGTCTGGGTGCGGACCTGGGTGCAGACGCCGCGCTTTTGCGGGGAGCCCTTACCGGTGACCTTGCGGAGGCGGCCGGTGTGCGAATTGAAGCTGAACAAGAGTGCGGGCGCGCCCGACTTCTTGCTCTTGGGTGTGCGGCCCTTGCGCACCAGTTGATTGATGGTTGGCATCGCTGCTTCCCCTAACCTTCCGACGTTAATGAGGGCATGATCGCCCGGGATGAACAGGCGCGGACCTGTGTTCGTAATTCTGGGCACGAAAACAGGCCGGAAAGCCTGTTCGTGAACAGCGCCCTGCCTGGAAACAGGTGGCAGGACCGTCTTCAAGTACTCAGCTTTGCGACCTGGCGAACTCGTCCAAGCTGGCCAGTCAATAAGCGCCGAAAGTTAAGCCTAGCACAGCGAGGGGCACTGTCAACTTTATGGTGGGCCGGCGAGCGGGTCCCTGGGTGGCGCTGCGGCCGCCGTTTGGGCGGGATCCGGGGCAGGCCCATATGCCAAGGACGACATAGGTGCTGCACCGTGTTGCCACCGAAACGTCCGGGGGAGGGGGCTTGGGGCCGGTAACCGAACCGTCGTTAGTTCAGGTAGGGAGTCCGCCTGACCAGTGGATTCTCTGCGACATTGTCCTCCCCGTCGCAGGGGGCGCTGCACCCTTACCGGCCAGCGCCCCCACCCAAAATTTGCGCCTCGTTCTCCCGTGGCATCGGGCCAGTGGAATTGGCCGGACCGACAGCGCATGGCTGGAGGTCCGCCACCTGGCCCCGTATCGAAGCGGCAAGGGCCATAAACCTACGACGTGATAAAAAGCATGGCAGAGGATTGCCCACCAATCGGTCTCGTGCCACGATACTGCCGGTGGTTGACGAACGGGTGGGACAGGAGTTGCCGTGACCTCTGAATACGATCAGGGAGAGTTCGGGCAGATTTGCCCCTATCTGGGGCTCACAGACGATTCGGACTCTCACGCCACCTACGCGACCGAAGCACACCGCTGTTACCGTCTCCCGAACCCGACTCGCATTGCGGCAGGGCACCAGGAGACGTACTGCCTCGGCAATAATCACGTCAGTTGCCCCGTCTACCAGGGCGAGGGCATTCCCAGGCCCTCGGGAGCGGGGCGCGCAGCCGGCGCAGCCGGCGCCGGAGTGGCGGCAGGAGCAGCCGCGGGAGCAGCCGCGGGGCGTGGCACACGTTCGGCGGCGGCGCTGGAAGAGGGCGGCCAGCGTTCCAGGGCGGGCGCGCCACAGTCCCGTCCCCGGCGGGCGGCGGCACCCGGGACGCTCAGCCCCCGTCCGCGCGCGGGCGGCATCAGCATGCCGGCGGCGACCATCGGGCTGTTCACGATGGCCATCGTCGTGGTGGCGATCGCGTACCTGGTTTCGCAGATGGTGGGCGGCGACGACAACAACACGCTTTCCCCGGCCGACACGGTAGCAACCCAGGCGGCCCTGCGGACGCAGACTCCCCAAACGGCGCAGACACCGGTAGGAGGGGGTGCGGGCGAGACGCCCCAGGCAGGGCAGACCACGACGCCCGCCGCGACCGCCGAGACGACCCCAACGGAGGCAGCAGCGACGGCGACGCCCACAACCGCCAGCGGCGGCGGCACGCATACCGTCGAAGCCGGCGAGAACTGCGGGACGATTGCCGAGCAGTACGACATCACAGTGGACGAACTGCTGGAGGCGAACGACATGGTCCTCGACGACTGCTACAACCTGCAGATCGGGCAGGAGTTGATCATCCCGTAGGTCCAGCAGCCCGAGCAGCACGCAACGAAGGGAGCCGTCGAGGCTCCCTTCTTTAATCGGCGCGTGGCCGCGACTACTTGACGCGGGCGACGGCGGCGTCGATGGATTCGCGCAGGCAGCCAACGATGATGTCGATGTCTTCGCCGTTAATGATGAAGGGCGGGCCGAGCATCACGCAGTCACGGGCCGGGCCGGACCCGCCAGGGTAGAAGAAGACGCCTCGTTGGAGCCCGGCGGCGACGACTTTCTGGACCAGGCGAGCCTCGGCCGGGAATCGCTCGAGGGTATCGCGGTCGCGGACGAGTTCGATGCCCAGCATGAGGCCGAGGCCACGGATTTCGCCGACGTTCGGGTGGTCTTCGATATCGCGCAGGCGCTCGCGGAGCAGGGCGCCCATACGGGCGGCGCGTTCGACCAGTTCCTCGCGTTCCATGATCTCGAGCACCTTGTCGGCGATGGCGCAGGCGACCGGGTGAGAGGAGAACGTGTAGAACATGAGGTCGTCGCCGGCGGCGGCGAGGGGAGCAACGACCTCGTCGGTGGCGAAGAGTCCGCCGATGCTGGCGTAGCCTCCACCGAGGCCTTTGCCCCCGACGATGATGTCGGGTGTGACGCCCCAGTGCTCGATGCCGAAGCGACGGCCGGTGCGACCGAAGCCGGACATCACTTCGTCGGCGATGAGGAGCACACCGTACTTTCGGCAGATCTCGGCCACACGGGGCCAGTAGCCCGCCGGCGGGACGAGGACACCGGCCGCCGAGCCGACAACCGGTTCGGCGATGAAGGCGGCCACGGTATCGGGTCCTTCGTGGAGGATGGTCTCTTCGAGTTTTTCCGCCGCATCGAGGCGAGGGTCCGGGTCGACGTGGCGCGCCGATGCTTCGAGCGAATAGGGCGCGGGCACCTTCGGGAACGGGATGAGCATTGGTTCGAAGGCATGGCGGCGCGTGGCATGCCCGCCCACCGAGAGCGCGCCCAGCGAGACACCGTGGTAGGAGAGGTCGGTGCCGATGACCTTCCAGCGGGAGAGGCGGCCGGCGGAGACGTGGTGCTGGCGGGCGAGGCGAAGTGCGGATTCGACGGATTCGGAACCGCCGCTGGTGAAGGTGGCGCGGGTGATCCCGGGCGGGAGCCATGAGCGCTGGAGACGCTGGACGAGCCTGTCGCGCTCTTCGGTGGCGAAGGTGGGGACGACGTAATCGATGCGTTCGAGGGTGCGGGCGGCGGTCTCGGCGACTTCGCGGCGGCCGTGGCCGATGTTGGCGACGATGGCGCCACCGGCAGCGTCGAGGATGCGGCGGCCGTCCTCGGTGATGAGGTAGGCGCCTTCGGCAGCCTTGATGGTGAGAGGGACGCCACCGGGGACGAAGGCCATGCGGGCGCTTTCGGGGTCCATGGACGGACTTTACGCGCTCGCGGGGGGCGGTTTCCAGAGCACGACGGAAGCAACGTCCGTTGCTCCTAGAAACCGGCAGTGGTTAGGTCGGTCGAGAGCGTTGGCTCTCCTGCTCGCGAGGCCGATGGGATGCACACGATGACCGGCGCCGCAACAGCCCGGATGGGACCATGGCGGTTCGTCGTCGTGTTCGGCGTGGTAAGCCTCCTGGCCGACTTCGTGTACGAAGGCGGGCGGTCGATCACAGGGCCGTTGCTCGCTTCACTCGGGGCATCGGCGGTCGTGGTCGGGGTGGTGACGGGGGCGGGCGAAGGGGCCGCCCTCGCGCTGCGGCTGGTATCGGGGCCGCTGGCGGACCGCACCCAGCGGTTCTGGGCACTGACCATCGGCGGCTACGCGGTGACCGTTATCAGTGTGCCGTTGCTTGGGGTGGCGGGAGCGCTCTGGTTGGCGTGCTCGCTGGTTATCGCCGAACGGGTGGGGAAGGCCGTGCGGAGCCCCGCGAAGGACACGCTGCTCTCTCATGCGACGGCGGTCACCGGGCGCGGGCGCGGCTTCGCGGTTCACGAGGCGATGGACCAGGTGGGAGCACTGCTGGGGCCGCTTACCGTAGCGGCGATGCTGGCGCTTACCGGCGGGGACTATGGCCCGGCGCTCGCCGTGCTGGCAGTGCCAGGGGTGGCAGTCATCGTCGTCCTGGCGTGGCTTCGCCGGCGAGTACCGGATCCCGCGGCCTACGAAGCGGCCGCCGGCCCGGCGCCGGTGCCCGGATCGCCCGAGCATCGCATCCCCCTGCCCCGGGACTTCTGGGTGTATGCGGCATTTACCGCGGCGACCACGGCGGGCCTGGCAACCTTCGGGGTGCTCTCGTATCACCTGGTGGCCGAGGATGTGATGGCCGAGGCGGCGGTGCCCGTCCTCTATGCGGCGGCGATGGGAGTGGACGCGATAGCCGCGCTGGCCAGCGGCTGGTTGTACGACCGCGTCGGAGCACGGACGCTGGTGGTACTCCCGGGCCTGGCGGCGATCGTGCCCATCCTGGCGTTCACGGACCGGGTGGACCTGGCCATCGCGGGGGTGCTCGTGTGGGGCGCCGCCGTCGGCGTGCAGGAGTCGACGCTGCGTGCGACGGTCGCCGACCTTGTGCCGGCAGGGCGGCGCGCGACCGCGTACGGGCTGTTCGCCGCAGTGATCGGCGTCGCCACCCTGGCGGGCGGCGCGATTGCGGGGGCGCTCTACGCGTATTCGATCTCGCTGCTCATCGTCGCGACGGTGGCGTTCCAGGCGGCAGCGCTTGTCCTGCTGCTGTTGGTGCGTGCAGCCATGGCGCGCCGGCGGTCCCCCCAGGAGGGGTGAAAGGCCGGGCGGCCGGTTGGTTACCCGTGAAAACGGCGAGGAGTAGCACTATCCGGACACATTCACTCCCGGGCAGGAGCAGGGCGAGGGGCAGCGCCTCAGGCGCAGGCCTGGTCGTCCTCTATCGCGATGACGTAGTCCGCGAGGCCCCTGCGCTCGCAGACGAGGGTCACGAGGTTACCTTCGACGGTGAAAATCGCGTCGGTGCTGACGCAGATACTGGTGCTGCCGGCATCGATGCGGACGAGGTCTCCGTGGACGTCGCCGACCGTGCCGAAAAGAGCGCCGCTCATAAACAGGACGCGTTGCCCTGGTTGGAGCCGTTCGAGTTCGTGGCTCATGTCGCAGCCCCCACACCCATTACGTAAAGGATAGGTATCACACGGGGGACAGCAGCGGCCACTGCTGTGACGAGTTCTTAATCTTCGCCGGCGAGGGCGGCCTCGAGGGCCATCTCCGATTCATCGGTGTAGAGGGGGAGGGTCAGGCCGATTTCGAGGCCGCCGCCTTCGCGTGAGTTGGCCCAGATCTCGCCGGACATGGCGCTGACGAGCCGCTTGCAGAGGGCAAGACCCAGCCCGGTACCGCTCGTATGGCGGGACGTCTTGGTACCCCGGTAGAAGCGGTCGAAGATGAGCGAGAGTTCTTCCTCCTCGACGCCGACTCCGCGGTCGAGCACTTGCACGCAGGCGGAGGACCCGTCGCGGGGCAAGGTCACGATTTCGATCTCGGCACCCTGGGGGCTGTACTTGTCGGCATTGCCCAGGAGGTTACGGATGATTTGTTCGAGGAGCGTGGGCGCCGCGAGGACGACGAGATCCTGGTCGCCGTGGAGGCTGACGGGCCGGTTAGGACGCCGGCTCTGGAATCGCGCGACGACACCCTGGATGAACCGCCCGAGAAGGACTGGTTCGAGCGCGACATCGGCGGCGAGTTCGACGCGGGCCATGGTCAGGAGGTTTTCGACCATGCCGAGGAGGCGGTCGGTTTCTTCGTCCATGTCCTTGAGGACTTCGTCGCGGGTTTCGGCATCCATGCCGTGGCCGCGTGAGCGGAGGAGACGCGCGCCGCCGCTGATGATGGTGAGCGGCGTGCGAAGCTCGTGGGACATCATGGCAAGGAACTCGTCCTTGACTTCGATGGCCTTGCGGAGTTCGGCCTCGGTCGCCTGGGAGAGTTCGTAGAGGCGGGCGTTGTCGAGGAAGAGGCCGATGCGGCGGGCGAGCTGGTTGGCGACATCGAGGTCGTTCTGGGTGTAGACGCGTTCGCTGTCCGCGGTGGCCAGGGTGATTGCGCCGAAGGTCCGGCCGCGTGCGCGGATCGGCACGATGAGGACCGAGCGGACGCCGACTTGCCTGATCATCTCGATGCGCTCTGGTTCGGCCTTGAGGGGGGAGGGCAGGTCAGCCGTGATATCGGGTATGAAGAGCGGTTCACCCCGTCCGAGGGCACGAACGCCGGGCGCCGAAAGGTCGAGGTGCCCGACCGGCAAGACGCGTTCGACCAGTTTCTGGGCGGCGGGGTGCGGCCCGACGACCGCGACACGACGGGTGAAGTCGGGTTCTTCGGCAACGTCGATGATGCACCAGTCGGCGACACGGCCCCGAATGAGGCGGGCGAGATCGGCGAGGGCATCGTCGACGTTCATCGTGGAGGCGAGGATGCCCGCCGCGTCGGTGAGGAATTGCAGTGACTGGTTTGCGCCCGAGAGCTTTTCGGCGGTGGTCTCGACTTCATCGTAGAGACGGGCGTTGTCGAGGGCGGTAGCCGCGCGGCGGGCGAGGTCCTGGAGGAGTTGGAGGTCTTCCTCGTCGTAGTGACGCGAACCGTGCACGCGGGCGCAGACAGCGGCGCCGATGGTGCGGCCGCGGGCGACGAGCGGGACGGCGATGGCGGAGTTTCCGTTGAGGGCGCGCATCGCTTCGTAGTGCTGGTCGCTCGTGGCTATGGAGCGAAGCCACTGGTCCGTGATCTCGTACTGGATGACGGGGCGACCGGTTTCGATGGCCTCGGCGAGGGGCGGCGACATGCTTTCACCGCCGAGAACGTGGGCCCGTTCCATGGCGGCTTCCATCGACGGGTCGCGGTGCCTGACCCGACGGATCGGCTGGCCATCTTCGGCGAGCAGGGCGACCGCGCTCCAGTCGGCGAAACGAGGGACGAGCAGGTGGGAGAGGCTATCGAGGGTATCGTCGAGACCGAGGGCCTGGGCGAGTTCGGAACCGGCATCGGCGAGGAAGGTAAGCGATTCGTTCACCTGGGCAAGGCGGGTGGCGGCGGCCTGGCCTTCGGCGAGGAGGCGCGCATTATCGATGAGACTGGAGGCCCTGCCGACGAGGTCTTCGGCGAGGTGGACATCCGCCTCGGTGAAGGCGGGGGAGTCTGAGGTGCGGATGAAGAGCGCCGCCCCCAGGTTGCGGCCGCGGGCGGCAAGCGGGACGCAGACGGCACTCGCGGGGTCGGCCGCGAGCAACTGGCGTAGGCGTCGAGCGTTTCCGGCCCTCGCGGTGAGCGACTCCCGCGCGACTACGGGCTCGAAGCGCGGCTGTCCACTTTCCATGGCAGCGGAGATGAGGTCGGCGAACGGCAGGCCGGGACTGTTCCCGGAGGCGAGCGCCTCGACGAGGGGGAGCTTTTCCGGGTCGCAGTGGGCGGCGGCCACGCGATGAAGGTCGCCGTCGTCGTCGCCGAGCGTAACGGTGCACCAGTCGGCAAAGCTGCGGACACTGATACCGGCGAGGACCTGGATGCGTTCGAGGTATTCGGAGGCACTGGCGAGTTCGGCGCTGGCATCGGAGAGCAGGGTGAGCGCTTCCGTTGCGGCGCGGCGTTCGGTGATGTCGATGGCGGAGCCGATGAAGCCGCGAGAGGACCCGTCGGCTTCGAGGAGGGGCGTGCCGCGCGTCAGGACCCAGCGGTAGTCGCCGGTGTGGTGGCGCAGGCGGAATTCAGTTTCGAAGGGCACGTGGTCGCGAATGGCATCGGTTGCAGGGACGCGGCCGGAGGCGATGTCGTCGGGGTGGACGCCTTCGAGCCAGCCGCTGCCCAGTTCCTGTTCGAGCGTGCGGCCGGTGAATTCGAGCCAGACGTCATTGAGGAAGGTGCAGCGGCCCTCGTCGTCGGAGAGCCAGATGAGGACGGGGGCGGCGTTGGCCATGCTGCGGAAGCGTTCCTCGCTGGAGCGGATGGCCTCTTCGACGAGTTTTCGTTCGGTGATATCGACGTTGACTCCGAGCATGCGGATGGGGTTACCGGCGCGGTCGAAGTAGGTGCGCCCCCGGGTAGCGATCCAGCGGACGCTGCCATCGGCGGTAACGATGCGGTACTCGTCGGAGTGGCTGCGGAGGTTGCGCGCGCGTTCTGCTCTTTCGCGGGCGGCCTCGCGGTCGTCGGGATGGACGAGTTCGAGGTAGGCATCCAGGTCGGCCGGTGCGCGGCCGTCGGAGAGCCCGTGGAGGAGGCCCATGCCATCGGACCAGCGCAGCGTGCCGTTCGTGAGGTCGACATCCCAGGTGCCCATACGGCCGGCGGTCTGGGCGAGGGTAAGGCGGAGACGCTCCTCTTCGAGGCCGGCGGCGTGTTCGCGGTTTTGCTTGCTGGTATTGCGGAGCCCGGAGACGAGCCAGGCGATCAGGCCCGCCTCGATGAGGAAGGCGAAGGTGTAAAAGGCATCGGCCAGGCGGATGGTATCGACAACAACGAGGATCACTCCGGCAGCCGCGAGCATGGCCGCGAACAGGCCGGCGCGGAGGCCGAAGTAGGCAGCGAGCGCCACGAACGGGAAGAAGAAGAGGTAGGTGGGGCGGACGTCGTCGGTGACGGAATCGACCACGATCCTTATGACGAGCGCCGTAGCTATGACGACCGTGGCGATGGCATAGGGAATCAGCCGGTTGGTCCAGCGGGGCCGGGTGAATCGAGGGGCACGGGACGCCAGCCAGCTCGGGCTGGGCCGGGGGGGTTCGTTGGGGCCCATATCTGCTGGAACTGTACTAAAGATGAGCGCCGTTTGATGCCGCGAGAGCCGCGGAAGGGCGAATGTTTATGGCTTTGAAACGTGAGGTGGTTTTAGCGTGTCAGGGGCGGTAGGCGATGGGCGGGACGGTGCGCGCGGGCCCGGGTTCGAACAGCCCGCAGGTCGTAGGGGTGTCATCGAGAAAGGGGCCGACGCACTGGCTCCCGTCCCGGACGATGTGCTTGCAGACGTTCAGGAGGCCGCTCCCGGGGTCGGAACCGAGGGTGGTGCGGAGGAAGGCGCAGCGGGAGGCGAGGGGCGGATCGGAAGCGGGCAATCAAGTACTCGTGGTGTCTGTGTACAGCGATTGTAGGCGGCGCGGCGGGAGGAGGCGAACGCGAGGGGCGAGGCTACTTCACGAGGCTGCGGATGTTCGACACGAGGTCCGCTTCGCTGACTCCGGCCAGTGCGACGCTATTGGCGTTATGTTCGTTCGCCTGCACCTGCCCGTCTTGTATAAGGAATCGTGCGCCAACCCCCATCGGGGCAAGTGTGTTGCCGTAATAGTCCGTGAGAAGCAAGAGCAATCGCTCGCCGGGGCGATCGACCGGCGTCTCCGCAACCTGCATAAAGAGCTCGCTTCCGTCGGGCTGCCGGTAAGGCCCGCCGAGAATAGCGTTGACGAACGTGTCGCCAGGTTGAAGCTCGCCCTTGAGCGCGTAGTCCACGCGGTAGACGATCCGGGACCCCGGAAAATCAGCCATGCCAGACGCCTGAAACGTGACAGACTCGACAGTGACGACGGCGATATCCGATGCCGTGGCCGCCATAGTCTCGAGTGACTCTGCCGCAGGACCAAACGACTCCATCTCGGCCACGGGGAGCTTCGTGAAGTCTCGACGGCCAGCATTGAACTCATCAAGGTAGCTGAGTTGGGGCTGCTTCGAAGCGCGCAATTCCTCGACCCAACGTCCGTAATCTTCAATTGGGACGGGCATGGGCGGCCGTTTACCTTCGCCGGGCATCGGCTTGTCCGGGTCACCGCCGGCGCCTGCGAGGGAGACCAGGAACGCGACACCGAGTGCGATTGCGAGAATCGACAGGGACCTGATCATTAACTTCATGACGTTGCTCTGAAGCGAGTATACGCCCGGCAGTCAACCCGCCTGCCAGGTCCGGGCG